>PFOG01000047.1:7604-9439 GCA_002792395.1 Candidatus Portnoybacteria bacterium CG_4_10_14_0_2_um_filter_44_20
TCCTTTTGGCGAAGATAGCCTTACTTATAAAAAATCCGTTTTAGTGAAATTTCCCAATTAAGCCACCGCCTTCAAACAGCCTTGGACAAATGGCAGTTTTTTTGTTAAAATCGCGGCATTAATCTAAAAACCAATGAAATACCATATTATAACCTATGGCTGCCAAATGAATGAAGCCGACAGCAAAAAGATCGCCAGCCTGCTAAAATCACAAAGGCATAAACCCGTTGAAAAAATCGATGAAGCCGATTTGGTCGTGATTAACGCCTGCTCGGTCAGGCAATCAGCCATGCACCGGGTATACGATAAAATTAATAAATATCATAAAGACAAAAAAATCATCCTGGCCGGTTGTGTTTTGGAATCCGACAAGAAAAAATTTAAGGACAAGATATATCAATTTTGGCACCCTGACCATTATTTTTATTGCCAATCTATCCGAGAACCGCTCTCGGACCACTCAAAAGACACCGCCCTCGTCTCAATAATGACTGGCTGCGACAATTTTTGCTCCTACTGCGTTGTTCCCTATACGCGCGGCCGGGAAAAATCTCGTCCGGCGGATGAAATCATTAAAGAGATAAAAAACTTGATCAAGAACGGCCTTAAAGAAATTTTGTTGATGGGGCAAAATGTGAATTCTTACCACTCAAGCGGTAAGAATTCATCCTCCGAAGCTTCAGCGAAGGAGGATAAATTCATAAGTTTCCCCAAATTATTACACTTGCTCAACGCTCTCCCCGGCAACTTCACAATAAAATTCCTCAGCTCCCACCCTAAAGATATGTCGGATGCATTGATTGACACGATTGCCGAATGCGAAAAAGTCAGCGAAGAAATCCATCTTCCCGTCCAAAGCGGAGACAATACGATTTTACGCAAAATGAACCGTAAATACACCGTGGCGCACTACAAAAAACTGATTAAAAAAATCCGGCAAAAGATGCCGGCTGCCACCATCTCAACCGACGTCATTGTCGGTTTCCCGGGTGAAACCAAAAAACAGTTCGAAAATACAGAAAAATTATTTAAAGAAATCAAATTCGACAAAGCTTACGTCTCTATCTATTCCCCCCGCCCCGGCACTGCGGCTTACAGATTAAGAGACAATGTGCCTCACGAAGAAAAAAAGAGACGTTGGGAAATTCTAAATAAGATTGCCAATAAATAGACATGGAGCATGACATTAAAAAACTCATTGTCATCCTTGGTCCAACTGCCTCCGGCAAATCAGATTTGGCCGTGGAAATCGCCCTTCGGCTCGGCTCAGGGCAAGCCCGTAAAAAATACGGAATAAATGGAGCCGAAATTATTTCCGCCGACTCAAGGCAGGTTTACAAAGGAATGGATATCGGTTCGGGAAAAATAACCCCCGATACTAAAAATTCTTCGAATTTTAGTACGGGGCAAGCAAAAAAGAAATACATTTTCACACACAAAGGAATCCCGCATTATTGTATTGATGTTGCTTCTCCAAAAAGAAGATTTACTGTCGCCCAATACCAAAAACTGGCACAAAAAGCCATAAAAAGCATTTGGAGGCAAAACAAAGTTCCGATTCTCTGTGGCGGCACGGGATTATATATTCAATCCATCGTTGACGACTTAGTTATTCCCGAAGTCCCGCCGGACGCTAAATTACGCGCAAAACTGGAAAAATTAAGCACTGATGAATTATTTGAAAAACTGAAAAAGTTAGACCCACGTCGGGCAGAAAACATTGACCGACATAACCGCCGACGACTGATTAGAGCTTTAGAAATCGTGATAAAAACCGGCAAGCCAGTGCCGGCGCCGTCATTTGCCGAGGTCTGTCCTCGGCAAAATATGCCGAG
>PFOG01000071.1 GCA_002792395.1 Candidatus Portnoybacteria bacterium CG_4_10_14_0_2_um_filter_44_20
TTTCTTTTCCTTTTAGAAGAAAAAAATCGGCGCGCGCAAAATAAAAAATGTAGAGAAAACTTTTTTGCGGGGTGGCGAGCGTCAGCTCGCGGCGGCGGGGCGGAGCGTCAAAGTTCGCAGTCCGGATTTTCGTCAAAAAAAGTTCGGATTTTAACCAAAAGGCACCGCCAAGACAATTTTTTATCGGCATGACCCGGATGTCCGTCCGAAGCCTTGCACGGAGGAGGGAGTGACCGCGACAAAGCTGTGCCCCGAGTGCCTAAAAGTTGTGACAAAAAAGAACGATTTTTAATCGCTCTTTTTTGTTTGCATAATGATTTTCTTTACTTTTTATATTCCAAAATATCTCCAGGCTGACATTCTAGAGCCTTGCAAATTGCCTCCCGGGGTTGATAGCCGGATAGCTTTAGCTTTGCCGTTTTTCAAGACGGAAATGTTGGCCATCGTGATGCCGACTTTCTCGGCGAGCTCGGTGACGCTCATTTTCCTTTTTGCCAGCATCACATCTATGTTAATTATGATTGACATATTTTTTCAAGGTAATTGACCAGCAAAACGGACTAAAATTGTGTACAATATTGATATGCGTACACGTTGTCCGAAATGTGAATATCACTGGTCATGGAAATTAGCTGACGGCAGAAAGAAGTGTCGTTCTTGCGGCCACCGGTATACATCTCAAAATATTTGGGACGCCTGCCGGTTGCCAGAGAAAACCAAATGCAAATTACTGGATTACTTTGTTCTGGGCGTGCCCGTCTATCGTTTGCGTTTCAAGCAACTGGGCAACCGCAAAACCATTGAGCAGTTCTTTAGATCAATCCGCTCCGCTCTGTGCTTTGTCGAGCAATGCGAGCCGATCTTGAAAGGCATCATTGAATGCGACGAAGCCGTATTTGGAGGCCATAGAAAGGGCAAACGTGGTTGGGGAGCTCGAGGAAAGATTCTCGTCTTCGGGATGATGAAGCGCAATGGGAATGTCAGGGTTGTACCAGTACCTTCGCGCGAAACAGAAACGCTCATTCCGCTTCTTCAGAAACATACCGAGCCAGGCAGTCTCTACTATACCGATGATTGGCACGCTTACGGCTCACTGCGTCTTCGGGGAAACCATGTTATCATCAAGAAAGAAGATGGAAGACCTAAAGGCAGAGATCATATTAATGGCATCGAGGGCTTCTGGAGCTATGCCAAACATTGGCTTTATCAGTACCGTGGAGTGCACAAAAAGTTTTTCCCGATTTACCTGGCAGAACTTTCTTTCCGTTTCAACCACAGAGACAAAGACATTTTTCCGCTTATACTGGATATTTTAAGGAACACTAACATTAACGAAATCAACCAAATTTAGTCCGAAATACTAACCAATTACCTAATTAATTTAGTGAAAATGATTTGGTGAATCTATGACAAGTTATATAGTTA
>PFOG01000038.1 GCA_002792395.1 Candidatus Portnoybacteria bacterium CG_4_10_14_0_2_um_filter_44_20
GATCCGCCTTTGGCGGAAAATCATAATTCCCAATTCTCACTGGTTGAACGGACTTGCCTCCGTTGAAGTTTGATTCTCGAATAGATTATTAATTTCGGTTTTGATGCCGCCGCTAACCTGCGGCCACTGATTTTTAATTTCTCGAACCGAATCTCCCACTTGCCCCGATACAGCGTCGAAATCCGACCCCCCTTTCGGTACCTCTTTTGCAGAGTAATCAAAGGCGATCACCCAAAAAAGCAAAATTAGGGCCATGCAGACAAAAACAGACAACCATAAAATCCGCACACGGACATAGCGAGGTTTTTCCTGCAATTTTTCTATAAGCGAAATTATGTTCATACCGGGTAGCAGAAATTCGACAATTTGGAGCGAATTTCTACATAAGTTTGCTTAGGAGTTGAACCTCTAAGCCCAAAACTCTATTCTCTACGGTTTCATCATCACCACCTCAGTTGACTCCGGCAATAATTTCTTTTTCACCGTTATCTTATCAACCAACTCTTTCGAAGGCGCGCCCAACTCTTTTAAAAATTTATCCGCCGAATCAAGCTCGACCTTAAGATCGGGAAGCTTATAATGCATGGGAACTACCAACTTTGGCTCAAGCTGATTAACTAAAGCGGCTGCCGTTGAAGCGTCAATAGTAGTCTTTCCTCCGACCGGAACAAATAGGATATCCACCCCTCCCAACGCCTCAAGCTGCTCATCAGAAAGCTTTTCCTGGCCGAAATCTCCCAAATGACAAAGCCTGATCTCTTCAGATTCGATCAAATAAATCGTGTTTAATCCCCGCTCCTGGCCCTGTTTTTGATCATGGAAACTCTCAACCCCCAGAATGCTAATTCCTTTTATCTCATACTCTCCCGGACCATCAACAATAAAAGGCTCGCCTCCGATGGCGCTAATATTATTATGATCTTCGTGCTGATGAGAAACACAAACAATATCGGCAGCAAAAGCAGGCGGCCTTAGGCCGATATTTTTTGCAAACGGATCAGTAACGATCGTTAAGGCGTTAGCAATAATCTTGAAACAAGATTGCCCGTACCAATTAATAACCATTTGGGCTGCGAGATGCGAAAAAATACGAATATACGAAAATATATTTTCTTCAGCGGTTTTAGCGCAGCAAAAAACATGCTTTCGTATATTCGTAAGTAATTCGTATTTCGTAGCTTAATTATATCCCATAACACAACCCTTGCCAAGCCCTATGTTTTCATGTAAGATGGATTTGAATCTAGAGCGCGTCAGGCTCCTTTTTTAATTGAGTCTGCGTTTTTACCAAAACCGCCAAGCTAATTATTAATTTTATCTGGCGGTAAATCTAAGTAATTTAATTTTTTACTATTTATTCGATTAATAATTATCTTTTGATAATTTTTGGTCGAATTCTATATTCTAGGCATGAAAAAAGATAACCAACAACAGCCAATGGCCAAAGACCTTCTCTTGGCCTCAATCAATACTATAAAAGAGAGCCAAATCTTAGAGGGAAAAATAATCGAGGCGAATAAAAGCAATATTTTTATTGACTTCGGCGCGCTCGGAACCGGAATAGTCTTGGGCCGGGAAATAAAAGACAATCCCTCTTTAGTAAAAGAACTGAAAGTCGGACAAACCATCAGCTGCGTCGTCCTCGAGTCCGAAAACGAAAATGGTTATATTGAAGTATCAATTAAGGAGGCCGACCGAGAACTGTCTTGGACCAAACTTGAAGAGCTTAAAAATACCAGCCGCAATGCGTTGGCCAAAGTTATCCAGGCCAATCGAGGAGGATTACTGGTTAGCCTGTTGGACCAAAAAGGATTTTTGCCCGTTTCCCAACTTTCCCCGGAACACTACCCCCGAGTTGATGGCGGAGACAAAGAGAAAATCCTTAAAGAGCTCAATAAGTTCGTCGGCAAAGACCTAAAGGTAAAAGTCATTGACCTTGATCCCAGAGAAGAGAAGCTAATCGTTTCTGAAAAAGCGCTCAACAAAGAAGAAGTTGAAGAGATCATGAAATATTTCGCGCTAGACGGAGTGTTTGAAGGTACCGTTTCTGCGGTAACCGACTTCGGGGCTTTCGTTCGGCTATCTCCGGAAGAGGGCGCAAAGGCGCCGGAAACGGAAGGGCTAATTCATATTTCTGAATTAGATTGGCAATTGGTCAGAGATCCAAGGGAAATTCTGCAAGAAGGAGAAAAAGTCAAAGTTAAAATTGTCGGTTTTTATCAAGGCAGGCCGGCTCTCTCCCTCAAGGCGCTAAAAGAGAGACCCCAGATAAAGACAGAAAAAAACGAAGAGCGCGAAAAGTAATATAGAAGAAACCTCATTATTTTATATAATATGGCAAAGAATCTTATCAAAAATATCATCTATATAATCGCTATATTTTTTTTGATCGCGGTTGTTTTCTCCCCATGGATGCAGACAAAAGAACAACCCAAAACAATAGGCCTAACAGAGCTGGTTAGCCAAATCAACCAAGAGAAAATCGACCACATTATCGTCAACGGCAGCGACCTGGAAATCACCGCCAAAGACAACTCGAAAGAAATCTCGCGCAAAGAAGACGAATCGTCTCTCACCGACACTCTCAAAAATTATGGCGTTGACCCGCAAAAGTTAGACCAAGTCCAAATTGAAATTCAAAACGACAATAGTTTTAAATTCTGGGGAACAATTATCATCACCACCATCCTGCCAATTTTAATTATTGGTTTCTTCTTGTGGTATATGCTCCGCCAGGCGCAACGAGGAGCTAATCAAGCCTTTCTTTTTACCAAATCAATGGCTCGCGTAATTATGCCGGAAGATGACAAGGGAATACGCAAAGTCACTTTTAAAGATGTCGCTGGACTCAAAGAGGCCAAAGAGGAATTAATGGAAATTGTCGAATTCCTTAAAAGCCCCCAAAAATTCATCAAGATGGGCGCTAAAATCCCAAAGGGCGTTTTACTGATCGGCCCCCCCGGCTGCGGCAAAACCCTTTTGGCCAAAGCGGTTGCCAACGAAGCCAATGTTCCATTCTTTAATATCTCGGGCTCAGAATTCATTGAACTGTTTGTCGGCGTCGGCAGCGCCAGGGTCCGGGATCTTTTCCGAACCGCCAAAAAGAACGCGCCTTGTTTGGTTTTTGTCGACGAGCTGGACGCTATTGGAAGGCATCGGGGCGCCGGATTGGGTGGCGGACACGACGAACGGGAACAAACATTAAATCAAATCCTGGTTGAAATGGACGGCTTTGAACCAAACAGCGGCGTAGTCGTCATCAGCGCCACTAACCGCCCCGACATTCTCGACCCGGCGCTCTTAAGACCCGGCCGTTTTGATCGCCGCGTTCTTTTAGACCTCCCGGACATTAATGACCGCGAACAAATTCTTAGGGTACACGGCCAAGATAAACCCATGGAAAACAATGTTGACTTGCGTCAGATCGCCGAGCGAACACCGGGTTTTTCCGGCGCTGATTTGGCCAACTTGATGAACGAAGCGGCGATTCTCGCGGCCAGAAAAAATAAAAAATCCATCGGCCAGCTGGAATTAATCGACTCGATAGAAAAAGTACTTTTGGGTCCGGAAAGAAAAAGCCATATTCTATCCCTAAAGGAAAAGGAAATTACCGCCTATCATGAAGCCGGCCACGCTCTGGTTGCCCATATTCTGCCCAACGTCGACCCGGTCAGAAAAATTTCCATTATTGCCCGTGGTCGCGCCGCTGGCTACACTCTCAAGCTTCCCATTGAAGACAAACATTTGCACAGCCGTTCCGAATTCCTTGAAGAATTATCGGTCTTGCTGGCCGGATTTACGTCGGAAAAACTTGTCTTTAATGAAATAACCACTGGCGCCGCTAACGACTTAGAGAGAGCGAGCGACCTGGCTCGCCAAATTGTCACCCAATATGGCATGAGCGAAAAAATTGGGCCGATTACTTTCGGCAACAGAGAGGAAATGGTCTTTCTTGGCAAAGAAATTGCCACTGAAAAAGATTATTCGGAAAAAGTAGCGACGGAAATAGACGAAGAGGTATCTCGCTTAATTCATGATGCCCAACGAAATGCCGCGAAAATCATTACCGAAAAAAGAAATCTACTCAATAAAATTGCCCAGCGGCTTATTGAAAAAGAAACGATTGAAAAAGAGGAGTTTGAGGAATTGATGAAAGAGGTTGGCGCGACAAAAACAAAACAGACTAAATCGTCTAAGACCCGCCAGACAAAAGCCGCTGACCAAACGCCACTCTAATCAATCCGCTACCTTCTTGCCAGCCTCGAATCTGTTCGCCCGCGAAAAGGACGGCGATCCGCATTCGGGGTTTTTTGATAGAGTTACTTCGTTAGAAGTTTTGATTATCTTTCGATAACGCGCGACCCAAGCCAAAAAGCGGCTTCGTTTTCTGATTTGTGAAATAAAAGTAGTTTTGCTGAACTTCTAACGTGGTTTACTTTTTCTCTTTTTTGGTTTATTGTGGTAAAAAGAAAGGGTGACGGTCCGTAGCTCAATGGCAGAGCCGTCGTCTTATACACGACTGGTTGTAGGTTCGAATCCTACCGGACCGACAGCGAGGCAGGCGGGTACACGACCGGTTCCAGGTTCCAGGTTCGAGCCCTGGCACGCCCACCCGCGTTGATCGCATTTATATTCGGGCGTATAGCTCAGGCTTGCCCGCCAAAATTTGGGCTCGTAGCTCAGTTGGTTAGAGCGCTTCGTTGATTCACCCGCCAAAAATTTTGGACGGTTAGCTCAGTTGGTTAGAGCGTTCGCTTGACATGCGAAAGGTCACAGGTTCAAATCCTGTACCGTCCACTTCCAAAATTTGGGCGGGCAAGTCGACGAGGTCTCCCGTTCGAGCCGGGATACGCCCACTGCCAAAATTGAGGTCAGAGCGCCCCGCAGGCATTGCGGGGAGGGCGAAGTTTATCCTGAGCCTGCCGAATCCTTCGATAAACTCAGGATAAAGGATTCGAGCCGGGATACGCCCACTTATCAAAAAACAAAATGCCAAACAGAAATTACTTGATACCCGCCTTTTTTTTAACAGCCGTAATTATTCTGGCTGCTGTTTTTTGTTGGGGCATAGAGACACCGAGGTCAATGCCAAATGTTAAAGCGCCAGCCGAAACAAAATCACCGGATGATTTGGCCACGCCACCACCAGCGACAACAACCGAAATGGAAGTCACGACTACTTCAGCATTATTCATCCCGCCCAAAAGCGAAATTTCGCGCGGGAATCCAAACAAAAAACAGATTATCTTTACCTTTGATTGCGGGTCAGGAATAAATTCGGCCGACAAAATTCTGGAAGCTGCCCAAAAACACAATCTCAAACTGACATTTTTTACCACCGGAAAATTCGCCGAACAAAATCCAGAAATTATCAAAAAATTTGCCGCCGGCGGCCACGAAGTTTTTAACCACACTTATAGCCATCCATACTTAACTAAAATTACCGACAATCAAATAAAAGAAGAACTTGAAAAAGCTGATGAAATAATCTACTCTCTAACGGGCACGACCACTAAACCATTTTTCCGCCCACCCTACGGCGACCGAAATCAGCATGTTTGGGATGTCACCGCCAACTTGGGCTATCAATCTGTCTACTGGACAACCGACGCCCTTGATTGGATGGCCGGCAGAACCGATGAGCAGACCAGAGAAAAGATCTATTCTTCCCTCAAAAACGGCGAAATAATTCTGATGCACGTCGGCGCTGATATAACGGGAAACATTTTAGATGAAGTATTTACATATATAGAAGGACGGGGATATAAGATTGTGAACTTAAGCGAGGGCTTAAAATGATTAAAAACCTGCGTTTAGACAAATATTTGACGCTAAAATTTCCCAATTACTCACGGGCTTTTTTGAAATCACAAATAAAATCCGGCGATGTTTTAGTTAACGGAAAAGCCAAAAAGCCGTCTTACGTTTTGAAAGAAAACGACAGGGTGGAAATAAACATAAAGGAGAAGGCGGCGACACGACTAGGGCCCAATCAGGCTATAAGATTAAACGTTATTTACGAAGACAAAAATATAGTCGCTATCGATAAGCCTGCCGGCATTTCAACGCACCCCGCCAAACCAGACGAGACCAACACTATTGCCAACGCGTTGCTTGCTTATTATCCGGACATCAAAGAAGTCGGCGACGAACCGAATTTAAGACCAGGCATTGTTCATCGGCTAGACAAAGACACCTCTGGCATTCTGCTTATTGCCAAGAACAACCAAGCCTTCGAATGGCTGAAAAAACAATTTTCTCAAAGAAAAGTCGTAAAAAGATACTTAGCGCTAACGGCTGGCAAGATGAAAGAACAACAAGGAGTTATAAGCAAACCAGTCAGTAGGACGCAAGGGACAATTAAAAGAACAACAGCGCCAATTTTGGGAGTTAAAGAAGCCATCACCTATTATAAGGTTATACAATATTTTAGTTGTCATCCTGAACTTGTTTCAGGATCCCACAAGATGCCGAAACAAGCCAGCCCTGAGCGAGGCCGAAGGGTTCGGCATGAGGAAAATGCGTTTACCTTTATCGAAGCCGAACCAAAAACTGGCAGAACCCACCAAATCAGAGTCCATCTTGCCTCGATCGGACACCCCTTGGCCGGCGATAAGCTTTATGGTTTTAAAAACCAAATTTGTCCAGCCGGATTAAAAAGGCACTTTCTACATGCTTCTTACTTGAAAATATCATTACCCGATGGTAAGATGGTAGAGTTATATTCAAAATTGCCAGAGGATCTGCGGCTTGTATTGGCCGACTTAAATAGTAAAAACCAGCTTAAAAAAATAAACCTTTAATGTCGATTTACGATTTACGATTTATGATTTAAGGACTTATTCATAAATCGTAATTCATAATTCTTAAATCCCCAAAGAATGTCCACAAAACTTGACGCCTTTAACAAAAAGCAATTGAAGAGCCTGCCCGAAATACGTCCGGGCTATACTATTATTGTCCACCAAAAGATCAAAGAAGGGGAGAAAGAAAGAATCCAGCCCTTCAAGGGTCTTGTTATTGCCAAAAAACACGGCGCGGGCATTAACGGCACGATCACCGTCCGAAAAATTTCCGGCGGCATCGGCGTTGAACGAACCTTTCCCATCCACTCACCAAAAATTAATAAAATCGAAGTTGTTGGCAAGGCAAAAGTTCGGCGAGCCAAATTATATTTCCTGCGCGAAAGAACCGGTAAAAGCGCGAGGCTAAAAAGGAAAGAAGAGCGTGGGGAAAACGCCACCGAGCCATCAGCGATAGAAGCTACCCCCAAAAAAGAAACGCCTGGCGAAACGACAAAAACGGCCGAATAATACAAAATACCGAGCCCGCTTCCAAGCCCAGGTGGTGGAATGGCATACACACTAGGTTGAGGGCCTAGCCTCGCAAGAGGGTGAGGGTTCGAGTCCCTCCCTGG
>PFOG01000041.1 GCA_002792395.1 Candidatus Portnoybacteria bacterium CG_4_10_14_0_2_um_filter_44_20
TGGTTACACGTAACCCCGATGTTTCCATTGGGCGTGGACTATATCATCGCCATATGGTTCGACTACGCCCGTCCTGAACGAAGTTGAGGGGCTCACCACTTAGGCGCTTCGGTATCTAGTCTCTACGGGGCCCTTCGAGTTCGCTCGGGGCAAGCCCCAAACAAAGAAAAAGGTTCCCACGGTATTACCTCTCGATAAAATCGAAGGGGTTTCACCGTTATCCCGAAATTATTCATTTCAATGTTTCCATTGGAAGCTGCGTTTATATTCACAGCCAACTGCTCTACCACTGAGCTACGCCGGAATGTATTTTGTTTTAAATTTTCATTTTAATACAACCGTCCTTAATTATTTTTTCCAGATAGTCTCTTCTTTTTAGCTTCTTTAATCTTTTTTCGACTTTTCGCGCTTCATTTAACGTTGGATATTCTTGTCTAAAAATTAAACTTACAGATCCAAGCCTTTTTGTCGAGGGAGTATGTCCTCCTTGATGATGTCTAACCCTATTATTAATGTCGGTCGTACTACCAACATAATATTTATTACTTTTTTTACTAAAGAGTATATATACCCAAGGCATGAATAATCTATATTTTAACTGAGTTCCGACGCTCCGACTACGTCGGAGGTCGGAACCCCGACCTCGCGTCGGGGCTACGCCGGAATATATTTTATTTTTTAAAAAACTGCTCTATCGCTAAGTTGCGCCGGAACTTACAAGAACTTTTATAATCTTAACAAAATCAAAAAAATTAGCAAGTTAATAAAATTATTACCGTTATTAGCGCAGAAATTAAATATTTCTGGAAACGCATAAAAAACACTGCAATATTTAATTTCTGCTAGTATCCGCGTAATTTCGGCAGAAAACGATGTTTGCGAATTTTCTCTAAAGCCTTAGCCTCGATCTGGCGAATTCTTTCTCTGGTCACTCCAAATTCTTTACCCACTTCTTCTAGGGTGTGGGTTACGCCATTATCTAAGCCAAATCTCATCCTCAAAATTTTCTGCTCGCGCGGAGAAAGTTCGGCCAAAATATCCTTAAGCTGATCCTGCAAAAGCTTAAGGGCAGCCACCTGCGATGGCAAAACCGTTTTTTCATCCTCGATAAATTCTCCCAAAGTGCTGTCTTCATCGTCTTCGCCAACCGGCGCTTCCAACGAAACCGTTCCTTGAGATATCTTAGTGATCTGGCGAATCCTATCAACATCAACGCCCATTTCCGCCGCAATCTCTTCTGGCAGGGGCTCTCGGCCCAGATCCTGCAACAGCCTTCTTTTAACCTGCGTATACTTTGAAATCGTTTCCACCATATGAACAGGAATCCTGATAGTGCGCGCCTGATCGGCTAACGCGCGCGTAATCGCCTGCCTTATCCACCAAGTGGCATAAGTAGAAAACTTATAACCCCGCTTATAGTCGAATTTCTCAACCGCCTTAAACAGCCCTAGATTTCCTTCCTGAATTAGATCTAAAAGAGTAAGGTTGGGACTGCGCCCGACATATTTTTTGGCAATGGAAACAACCAGCCTCAAGTTGGCGCTGGTGAGTTTTTCTCTCGCTGCCTGATCGCCATTTTCAATTCGCTTGGCTAAATCAACCTCTTCAACGGACTTTAAAAGAGGAACTTTGCCGATTTCTTTCAAATACATCTGGACTGAATCCAAGTTAACCTGATCTAGGCCTGCCGCGAAATTCTTGGCATCAATTTTCTCAGCCTTTTTATTTTCAAGCACCGGCTCTTCAATCAGCTCTCTGGTTTCCACCACCTCAATGTTGGCATCATCCAACTGATTATAAAGACTTTCGAGCTCCTCGATATTCTTCTCGATTTGCGGAACAAAATACAAAATCTCGCCTTCGGTCACAAAACCACGTTCCCGGCCTCTTTTAATCAACTCCCGAACGGTTTCTAATGAAATAATGCTTCTTTTTTCCGGCGCCTTCGCGGCTTTTTTACCCGACAAGGCTATCTTTTTGCGCGCCTCGGAAACTCGTTTTTTAACCATTTTGCTCTTTTTGGCTAATACTACTTGCTTCTTGCCAGTCTTTGCCGTCATCTTCTTTTTCTGCGCTAAAACTGACTTTTTAGGCTTAGAGGCTGGTTTCTTTTTGGTTTGTTTGTTCATTTATTTATTTTTATTGCTTCGCTTCTTAGATGTGCCGGATATAAATATAAACTATTATTCTTAAAGTTCTCCGGCTAAACCTGTAAACACTTTTAACAACTCATTAAACCGTTCCTTGTCTTTGGTATTTTCCAATTCCCGAATCTCATATTGAAGCCGGATCATTTCCTGTTTAACATTTTCTCTCTTTAATTCTTTCAAACACTTATCAAAGCATCCTTCCAGCGCGGCGTTATCTATCTCTCTGAACTCTAATTGAAATAATATCGGATTTAAAAAAGATGACAAGTTCGGCAGTAAGCTAGCCTGGTATTCCTTAAGATTAAAAATGGTCCCCCCCCCTCCCGAATTTAAATACTTTCTTAAGCCCTTAAATATTTCGAGCAACCGCTTATCGGTTAAAATTTCCTCGATCTTGACGATATCAAGATGGTCCACCACTCGTCCAACGTCTTCCGCGCTTTCTAAAAGATAACAAAGAAGACCCACAAGCTCCTCTTCTAAAACTACACGCCGGGTTTTCGGACTCTTCTTGCCAGATTGAACGAGTTGACCCGAATGCGAAACTGCTTTATTGCCGTCCGCCTTCTGCATGGCCTCAATCAATAATTTTTCCTGAACACGCAATTGTCTGGCCAACTTCTGGATCCAGTCCGCGCGCTCAACCAAATCGGGGATCCACTTTAAAAGAGGTAAAATTATTTTAGCAATTTTTTTCTTGCCCACTGGTTCTTTACAATCGTTTTGAGAAAACGCATTGGTAAAATAGAACTCAATAATGCCTTGCGCCTCTTCGATTGCTTTAAGCCAACTTACCGGATTCTCTTTGATAATATCCGCTGGATCTTTTTTCTCTTTTCCACTCGTTGCGGACCCGCCTGCAACGCTAGGCCAGTCCGCATGACTCGCGTCAGCGTGTGTAGCATTGCGGGCAGGCTGGATAATTTTGATATTAAAACCGTGGCTAATCGCCAAATCAATACCGCGCTTCGTGGCCGTATCGCCAGCAATATCCATGTCAAAGGCTAAAATTAAATTCTCCGTATACCGCTTGATGATCTTTAGCTGTTCTTCGGTTAGGGCGGTGCCGGATGACGCAACCGTATTTTTAATACCGGCCTGATGCGACATCATAACGTCTGTATATCCCTCAACGATAATACAAAAATCTTTAGCGCGGATTTCTATTTTGGCCTTATCCAAACCATATAGCATCCGACTCTTGTCATAAATCGGCGTTTGAGGACTATTTATATACTTAGCTTGGCCCGCTGAAGCCTTGGCGGAGGCGCCCCCCCCACTCAAGCCGCCAGGCCTGCCCGCATCGCTACGCGAAGCGTTGCTGGCGGGCAAAACCCTCCCGGCAAAACCAACCACCTGACCATTCAAATCGCTCAAGGGAAAGATGATTCTGTTGCGAAATCTGTCATAATATTTGGCAATTTGAGCGCTACCCTTCCGTTCATTTTCGACAACCAATCCGGAACTTACGATTTCTGCGTCAGTATATCCTCTCTTTTTCAGAAATTCCGACAAAACATACCAATCGTCCGGCGCATAACCAAGCCGCCACGAAGCGATTGTTTCCGGGACGAAACCACGTTCGGCAAGATATTCTTTTATTTTTTTTCCGCCCGTACTCGCTTCCAATTGCTTTTCAAAGAATTTAAGCGCTAGTTCGCAGACTCCACAAAGCCTTTGCCTTTCAGTCCGCCAACTATCGGACTCCTGATCCGGCCTCTTTAAAACGACGCCCGCTCGTTGAGCCAGCATTCTGAGGGCATCAATAAATTCCACCCCCTCAATCTCTTTAATAAAGGCGAAAATATCGCCGCCCTTGCCGCAACCAAAACAATGCCAAATTTGCCTTTCGGGCGAAACAAAAAAAGACGGAGTTTTTTCATTGTGGAACGGGCAATTGGCTCTAAAATTCCTTCCCGTCTTCTGCAATTTAATATAACCAGAGATTACTTCGACAATATCAAGCTTATTTTTTATCTCGTCAACTGGAGAGTGCATGCGATAAATGAATTTCCCCCGAGCTCACGCTCGGGGTATCTTCTTGTTTCGCCCCACAATGATGCTGCGAGGGAACAAGCTTCATCCTCCCCCGCATTGCTGCGGGGGGGGTATTAAGCTTGGAAACAATAAAAGATTAGAACAAATTATCTAGTTGAATCGTAGCACGAAACTCCGAAAATTCCAATAAAACGCCGCCCTTCGAAAGGCGGCACAGAAACACGTTTTTATCTTTTAAAAAAGTTTTTGATTTTTTTAGGCAGACCAACGATAAGCGCCAAAAGCTTTTTAGCGCCAAACAAGATTTCCTTGGCGAACAGCATAATGAACCCCAAAAGGATCAGGAAACCGCCATATCGGACTTGCGACGCGATGTCTGCCGAACCGAACAGGCAGCGAATCTCATTCAGCACCCATTCAACGATGGTCCAGGAAAGAAAAAGTCCGGCACAGATATAATCTTTGAGATTGTCATGGTTAATGCCAGAAGGCACAACTCCCGTAAAAACCAAAATGTTAATGGCGACGACGAAGAATGCAACCGCGCCGAGAAAAATCCAAACGTATTTGTTTACGAAACGGACGATTTGCCGCCGTTCAAGCCAAATATCTATCTTGGAGTCGCCGGCCGTAGCTACGGGGCCCCAAAAATCGCGCCAAAACCTCCAAATTCGCGCCCCAACTATCGTCAGAGGCTTAAAATAAAGCTTGGCGTCCTTGGCAAGTATGCCGGCCAATTTCGTCAAAAATTTCATAGCGCTCTCCTTCAATTATCAATGGGCTGTTTTGTATCGCGATGCCCACATTATAAATCATTTATTTAATCATGTCAACATAGCATCGTGGCGGTGATAATAAAAATTAACAAAACACTGATCTAAAATACTAGTTTAAATCAGTGTTTTTAGTTTCGAGTTATCGTTGCCTTGAGCTCTTGTTGCCTACTTTTCTTTGTGTCGCTTGATTAATTTCCAGATTGCCCAAACAATCACCGCCAACGGCAGCCAGATAATCGCGTAGACAAGAAGCCAGATAATGAGATAAGAAATGCCTCTTAACGCGTTGTGTAAACTGCTCCAGGCTTGTTTTAAAACATAAACCGGCTGCCATTTTTCAGCTGGCGGAATTGGCAGCAAGTCTTCTGATAATGCCAGATTAACGGTTATCGCCGCCATGCGAACACTCTGGTCTAAATATTGCATCTGACCCTTCAACAACTCAATCTGCTCCCGAACCCTGGTTAATTCCTGCTGGACCGCCAAAATGTCGTCAATCTTTCCGCTCCGTTTCATAATATTCAGCAACTCCTCCTCCGCGGCCTCCAAATTGCGTAAGCGTGATTTCAAATCGGTATATTGTTCGGTTATGTCTTCACCGGCCGTGTTCTCGTATTTAACTTTTTCGGCCAAACCATGCGCATATTCCATTGCTTCATCGAATTTTTCGGCCGGAACCCTAATAGTAATCTGCCCATAGGGCACTAATTCTTGCTCCCCGATGGTGCTGCTAACCACCCAGCCTTTCTTTTCTTTTGTGTACTCTAATATGTCTTTAGCGGTTTTTGCGACATCTTTTACAACCATGCTTAAGCTGCCCGACTTGATCACCATCCGTGATGCCGTGTCGTTCGTCGTGCCAGCAGATTCCCGGGTCGACGCTATTTCTTTTGAAGCCAAATTTGAAACCGGAGGGGTCAATCCGGAGGGAGTGCCAAGATCGAATTGGCCGATCGCCGACTGACTAGGCGCGCTGAGCGATTGAGGTTCTCCATAGCCGGAGGAATAATCGTTCGAGGATGTGTTACCGGAAATAAGAGCGCCGATCCAAATCAGGATCAAGGCCCCCAAAATTATACCGACAATCACTAAAATCTTTTTGAGCATACGCTTTTTGTCATTTTGAGCGTCGCGAAAAAGCAAAAATTTTTCGAGGCACAGCAAAACGACAATCAATATTAAACGAGGAAAGAACGCCTATTTAAAGCCAATTTTACACCTTTTTTGAACCAAGCTCACCGCCGCCAAACCAAGTACGGTAACTAACCGCTTTTTCATCAGCAGGAGGAACGTGGGCGATAAAAACGCCGAAATCCTTTTCGTTATCCTTTCGTTCTTCGGGATACGGCTCCAACCGAATATCAACTTCCGAACCCAGTTCCGAACGAATTGCTTCAGCGATTTCATCGGCAAATTTTGTTTCCGCGACCTTCAAAATTTCTTTGCCCGTCGCCAGATCCAAAACCCGAACCCCGGGAACCATTAAAATTGCTTGTTTGATTGCCGCTTCTTTCATTTTTGGCCACTGGCTTAGCTCTTTGTGGATCTCATCAACGGCAACGGGTATTTTGAGTTCCGAGTAATGCGCGAGAGTTGCATTGCGAAGACCGTCTTTTTGTTCGGTAAAAATAAAAATGCCGTTGCAACCGCCAAGCCCGAAGGTCAAAAAAACTTTTTCCTGGCTATCGCGACCGACCTCTGCCGATTTGATGCCCAGTGTAAGTGGCGGCGCAACTTCCACCACATTCGAATCACCCCCATCAAACCGCTTAAACAATTCCCAAACCCCTAAGCTAAATTCCCCGTTTTCGCCTTGATGGTTTTTTTGTAATTTTATTTTTTCGAAATTATTAGACATGTTTTTATTACTTTTTAATTTATCGCCTATTTTTTACACACACATAAAACATCGGCGTCCAATTGTGAACATTGTCTTTGTCGCGCAAATCCCCTGTCTCTATTTTATCCTCTCGCTCCATAAACATCAACTTAAAACCGGCCTCAAGGATTTGTTTTTTAACTTTATTGACATTGTTGTTGCCCGCGTATGGGTGGGTGGGACAAGGGCAACGTTCCTTGGCGGCGCATTTCGCGAAGCGAAATACGAAAAATTGCGGCGGCGAAAAAATCGGAATCGGAAAGCGAGGGCGGGCAAAAATTTTTACCCCGTAGGGTCGCGAAGCGACTCCTTCGGGGCGTTCCCCCCAACCCCCTTCCTTTTTGCCCGCCCGAGCGATTGGATTTCAGAATTCAAAATCGGGATTTTCGTCAAAAAAAGTTCGAACATCAATCAAAAAACACCGCCAATTTTCACTTTTTGTGAAATCGTAAAAAACAGCCTCGGCGCAAAGCGCCGAGGCTTCCAACCTTGATTTTTCGAAATGTGATTCT
>PFOG01000205.1 GCA_002792395.1 Candidatus Portnoybacteria bacterium CG_4_10_14_0_2_um_filter_44_20
GCGGGCGATAATCGTTGTTTTGATTGGGAATAAAATAGTTCTTCAAGGGTTTAATCACAAATCTTACCTTCTGCTCATATTATACCATTTTATTATACTCTTTGCAATAAAAAGTCAAAAAGAAGGGGTGGCCATTAGTGGCCACCCCTATAAAACAATGAGTTTAATTTGTTTTTAGCGTTTTATCGTCATCTCGACAATGGCAGCTTTCAGGTGTCGCTGATCAATAAAGAGTTCGTCGGCAGCCGCCTCGGCCTCCGCCTCGCCGCCTTTATCATTGATAAAGGCGATAATCGCGCATCGCGCCGCCTCATCGCAAATCTGCGCAATGCCAGTGGCGGTAAAAAAGACTGTTTCTTGCTCTGATTTCCTCCCGACACAAAAGGAGAAAGTGAGTTGTCCACGACTACGGGTGAGGTCAGCCAACTCGTCGAGGTTAACATCATCTGCCAACGGTTTTCCGGCCCGATAAAGCTGGAATAGTTTCTTTCTTTCATCCCGGCTCAAGGCGGAAATTCGTATCCGACGCACCGCCTCAAAACCCCAATAAAGCCGGTCTTCGTTCGGGGTCGTAAACCAAACAGCGAGATTCTTCTTTTGCGCACAAAACCGTATAAACCGTTTAAGAATGACCAGGTCGTCGTAGTTCGGTTTCCTTGGGAAGGCCAGGTCGGCCTCGTCGACAAAAAGGAGGAGCGGGTCATATTTTTCCGCCTCCTCAAGTATGGCATTCAGCGCTTCATAGGCTGCTCCCAGAGAAACGCCCCTAAGCCCGTAGCATGGAATAATCAGGGCAGCCGCGCCCTCCGGGTCCGCCGCCAATTCCTTGACTGTTTTTCTGATTAAATAGGTTTTGCCCATCCACGAGCCGACGACCAACAAAACGGGCTCTGGCCGTTGGCCATTTTTCAGCGCGTCTATGGTTTCGTTCAATTTCGCCTTGGCTTCTTCCATGCCGATTATGTTTTCTAATTTGAGCATTTCTTCTCTCCCATAATTTGATTATTTTTGATTGTTAATGATGCAAACTAAAAAACAGACGATCATATTTCAGACATTCTGTCAAGCGCAATGTGGCCGCTGCCAAAGCATTGGAACGTGCCGCACGAGGCGGTCAAGCGCAACGGCGCAGTGGAGCCGCCATTAATCGTTTCGACTGTTGATTTAATCTAGAACCCCAACACTCCCCTTATCAAACCAAATAAGCTAATTACATTTTTATTTTCATTAATAAAATTATCGAGTTGTGTTTTCTGTTGAGTCAATTGCCCTATCTGATTTTGCAAAGCTTGTCTATCGCTGGAAGTAGCGGTCTGCTCTGCCGCCCCATTGAGTTCAATAATTTTATTGCCAATGCGATTTACTTCCTGATCTATTTGATTTAAGTCCATATAGTCCGGCCCGAAGATGAATGTTTCTAGGCGGCTCCGATTCTGGATATTATTTATCGACTGGACAATCCCTTTTGTAGAATTGAGTTGTTCTTGGGACAATATTCTAATCTGATCGCTGATCACCTGCTCGTCTGCCACCCTCAAAAACTCTTGCCCGAGATTGAACACTGCATGTTCATAGTTTTGAGTACTCGTCGCCTTCGTCTGGACGCTTGGATTATTCGGCTGAATACCAGAACTCGGGCCAACGAACAACTTATCAACCAGGCCCTGAAGACCCATCAAAATCCGACTTAAGACAATAACAATATTGCGACCCGGGTGGCTCTGCGCCGTATTTTGTGGCTGAGCCATAACCAAAACCGGTATTATCACTAGGACACAGACAAAAAGTAATATCTTTTTTGTCATATTTTAGCTAACTAGTTCTCTCTATGTATAATTATACCATTTAGCCGCAGAAGGCTCAACACATTCAAGACAAAACGATTCCGGATAGATATTCCTCTTGGAAGCCAAAAACGCCCTCCGCGGTACTGCGAAGGGCGTTTTCCAGTCCAGATAAATATTAAATCTTATTTCATCTTCCTTCTGATGAAAGCGGGGATATCCCACTCTTGTCCACTCTCTTCGATCTGGCTCACCTCGAAATTAGGCTTCTTCGGGCTAACCGGAGAGGTGGGAGAAGAATTGTTATTATTTTTTTTGGCTTCAATCGGTTTCGGCCGGGCATTCTCTTCATCTTTATCTAAATCTATCGCCCTCTCTTTCCTAGCCACCTTTTCTCCAAAACCAGTGGCAATAACCGTCACCTTGATTTCTCCTTTTTTCATTTTCTCGTCAGTAACGGCCCCAAAAATAACTTTCGCGTCAGGATCAATTGATTCGGTAATAATCTTAGCCGCTTCGTTGATCTCAATCATGGTCAAATCCGGTCCGCCGGAGATGTTGAAAAGAACCCCCTTGGCACCGTCAATCGCAACCTCCAAAAGCGGGGAATTAATCGCCGCCCGCGCCGCCTCTACCGCCCTATCGTCGCCGCTAGCACGACCGACTCCCATCAAGGCCGAGCCGGCATCCTGCATGATCGCCCTAACGTCGGCAAAATCAACGTTAACTACGCCGGGTGTCACAATCATATCAGAAATTCCCTGTACCGCCTGTCGAAGAACATCATCGACGGTTCGAAATGCTTCAAGCAAGGGAGTATTTCTTTCGATAAGTTGCAGAATTTTATCGTTGGGAATAGTAATCAAAGTATCTACTCTGCTCTTAAGTTGTTCCAGCCCACCCTCAGCGATGCGCATCCGCTGAAAACCCTCGAAAGTAAAAGGCTTGGTCACAACCCCGACAGTCAGAACACCAGCATCTTTAGCAGCCTCCGCCACTACCGCGCTTGAACCAGTACCAACTCCGCCACCCATCCCACAAGTCACAAAAACCAAATCAGCGCCCTTAATAAGGTCTTGAATTTCGTCTTTGTTCTCTTCGGCCGCCTGGCGTCCGATGTCCGGATTCATCCCAGCTCCCAATCCTCTGGTTAAGTTTTTCCCGATCAGAAGTTTTTGAGGAGCTTTGCAATGATGAAGCTGCTGAGCGTCAGCATTAACGGCTACAAAATCAACGCCATGAATTTTTGCCTCGACCATTCGAGTGACAGCGTTACCGCCGGCGCCGCCGGCGCCAATAACTTTTATCTTCGCGAACGTTTCTATATCTGGTTTAACTTGAGCCATACAATAAAAAATTCGAAATTTCAAACCAGAAATACGAAACTGACAGCATCGCTGTCATCCTGAGGAGCAAAGCGACGAAGGAACTCCTTCGTCGGCTATGAGTTCCTTCACTTCGTTCAGGACGACACCCCCCCAGTGTCGGTTTCGAATTTCGTGCTTCGAATTTTGATATTAAAAAATACCTTTATAAGGCACCTTATTATATGCACACTTCTAAAATTTTGACAACCCCAGAAACTCTTGTAGCAAACCCTTAGAAAAAATTGGAATTTTTATCGAGGTAAACTCAGCAAAATAAAAAATAAATTATTGCATTTTATGGAACAAAACCCTTCAACCACTTTTTGGCGGAAGATAAAAATCCAATGGCTGGCAAAGAAATCCTCTTCCCTCGACCCTCCGGCCGCTGTTCTTCCGCGCCCCATAAAACCAAACCGACGGCCGTAGCAAACGCGGGGTCGTCAATCTGATTTATCACGCCATCAACTCCCGACGGAAAGCCAATCTGCGCCGGCAACTTCAATTCCTCTTTTGCCAAATCAACAAGACCCGGCATTTTGGCGCCACCGCCCACCAAAACCAAACCGGCTGGCAAAAGGCCATCTCGCCCTATTTTTTGCAGCTCCTTGCCGACAAGATCAAAAATTTCTAAAAAACGGGCATTGATAATATCGGCGACATGCCTTCTTAAGACCACCCCTTCCTCTTCTCCCAGCTTAGCCATGTCTATGATATCTTTCTTATTAATTTCTTCAGGCAAAGTTGATCCATACTCAAGTTTAATTCTATCCGCGACCTCAACCGATGTTCTTAATCCTATCGCAATATCATTGGTAATATGCGAACCTCCGATCGGTAAAACACAAGCATGCAAAACTTCGCATTCCTCAAAAACCGTCAGTCCGGAGGTCCCGCCACCCAGATCCAAAAGCAAAACTCCTAACTCTTTCTGCCTTTTCGACAAAACCGCTCTTGAGGCAGCTATGGCCGACAAAACAACATCTTCTGCTTCAATCTCGGCCTCTTGAAGACATTTAGTTAGGTTTTTAATGAAGGGAGTCGCGCCCTCAACCAATAAAACATCTGCTTCCAACCTAACCCCACTCATTCCAATTGGGTCTTTAACGCCCCTTTCTTCGTCGACAACAAAAAGGCGGGGCAATGCGTGAATCAATTCTCTGTTTTGTGGAATAGAGACGGTTTGAGCAGCTCTTACCGCCCGACTGATATCTTCGCCAGAAATCTCCCCGTCGGCCCGCGAAACAGCCACTACCCCCTTTGAAGAACGGCAGTTGATGTGGCTACCGCCGATATTCACAACTACCTGTCGAACGGAAGCGTCAGAAGTTCTTTCCACTTCCTCGAGAGCTGTCTTAATTCCGTTTACCACTTCGCCAATGTCAACAATAACCCCTTTTCTTACCCCAAAAGAAGGCACGCTGCTAACGCCTAAAATTTGGGGCTTATCATGGCCAGCCCTCAACTGCGCCACTACCGCCCTTATGTTGCTGGTTCCAACGTCCAACCCGCAAATTATATTATCTCGTGCCACGAGAAAATTCGAATATCAAAATCCGAAATACGAAACTGACAGCATCGCTGTCATCCTAAGGAGCGAAGCGACGAAGGAACTCCTTCGTCGCTATGAGTTCCTTCACTTCGTTCAGGACGACACCCCCCCAGTGTCGGTTTCGGATTTCGTGCTTCGGATTTCGGATTTAAAAATTTAAAGACCTTAGAATCTCCTCTTGCTTTTCCACCATCTTTTTATAACCCCTTTCGGTTTCATCTTCATATCCCACTAAATGCAGTATACCATGCAAAAAAAGCGCAAGCAATTCGCGCCTTAGTGGATAACTCTGCTCCTTAGCCTGTTTTCGAGCCCGAGGAACAGAAATAACGATCTCGCCCAAAATATCTCGCGGCCCATCTCCGCCATAAAAAAATGATAGTACATCAGTCGTCTTGTCTATGCCTCGATATTTTTTATTCAACGCCCGCATCCGCGCGTCGCCGATAAAAACCAAACTGACTTCATTTTCCGCTACCGCCTTCAATTTTCGCAATACAATTTCTCCGCTTTTCTGAAAATATTTTTTGTCAATCCTACTTTTTGTTAAATCAACAATTTCTATGCTCATTATTCTTTTTTGGCTTTTTCAATTGTTTGACCATGAGTAAAGCCTCCCCATTCTCCAGCCCGGTCCCTTTCGTCTATTGCCGCCATTTTCTCAAAAAAATCTTTTTCTTGTTCCGCAGAATCTTCTCCTGGCTCTTCGCCATAGGCGACATAATTATGAATTGCGGGGTAATATTCTTCTGCCCCCTCTTTACCGATTACGCCTTCTTGCTGCAAAAGCTGGTAAAGTCTTTCTGTTTGATTTTCTATCCTTTCTTGTTCATCTTCAAAGTCCCAATCTGCCTGCCGCTGTTGCAAAAATTCTTGTCTTTTCCGCGGATCTTCCGCCGGCGCGTCATCTCGGCCGATGTTTGCGGCGGCTTTATCTTCTTGGTAATAAAAATTTGCGTCGTGTTTTTCTGGCATAAAAATATTTAGCATCTACTCCGTAAAAACTCTTGATTAAGCCCAGGATGATATATGCGGATTGATGTACTTGGATTTATTTTTTTAATTCTTCCTGCACAATCTTTTGCACCACCGCCCCATCTGCTTTTCCTTTTAGCTGCGGCATTAACGCGCTCATAACCTTGCCCATTTCTTGGGGGCTAGTGGCGCCAACTTTTTTAACAGCCTCAACAACCAATTCGCGGATTTCATCCTCCAGCATCTGCTCGGGCAAATATTTCTTCAGAAGCTCGGCTTCTTTCAGCTCTTTTTCGGCCAACTCCGGCCGGCCGCCAGATTCAAATTCCGAGGCTGCGTCTTTGCGCTTTTTCGCCTCGGACGAAACGACTCCGATTATTTCTTCTTCGGTCAGCTGCGATAATTCGTCCAGCTTTTCCGGCAGCCCGCCTGTATCGCTATGCCAGTCCGCATGACTCGCGTCAGCGTGTCTGGCGGGCGAAGCATTGCGGGCAGGCTCGTTTTTCGCTACCTTCGTTCTCTTTTCAAGCTCTTTGTTTTTTATCGCGGCGGAAACCATTCGCAGAACGCCAAGCAAAAACGCGTCTTTATTCTTCATCGCCGCTTTAATGTCATCTTGAATTATTAGTTTTAAATTATCCATAAATAAGTTGGTCTCCTATTTAATCAATCCCCCGTCCCTTAGAACTTCGAGTATTTTTTTAAGAACCCTCTTCTTGCCTTTCTGCGGAATAGTCTCAACAACCTTCCGCCCCTCATCGAAAGAAACCCATTTGAACTCGCTGTACTCAATTTTTTCCGGCTCAATATTCTCTCGCTGAACCACAAGACAAACGTAATACTTCTTGCCCACCATCGGCACCTCCCGCCCACCGACTTTTAAGATTTGGCCCCCCAAACTTTGCTCCGGAAAAATAATTTTGTCGGTCGCCACCAGCGGCTTTTCGGGAATAAAAAGCGACTTCAAAAACCGCTCACCCATCTCTTCCGTAACTTCTTTTTTTAGAGCAGAAACCAAATCTTCGCCCATGGGAATACCACCCTGGGGTATCTCCCAGATCTGATATTCCTGTTTTAGTCCCAAAAGAATCTTAAGCTCTTTGTTGATGATGCAAATAACCACGCCTGGTCGCAGACCGGCCTGACGATCTTGATTAAAATCGTCAATGGCTGGCAATATTGTTTCCTCTTGCATCATTTATTCAAAAGTTTTCTAATTTTTTCCTTTGGGATCAATTCTCCTTCGCGAACCTGACCAGCCTTAAATAATCTTTCGCGCAACTTACACAGCTCTTCGCGACGCAAAGCGCTCTGCTTCGCCTGACGCCGAGTCTTATCTTTCTTATAAAATCTGTTTTTTCGCGCGTCAAGCAAAACTCTGCTTTGCTGAACACGACGCACAAAACGCCTCAGCAAACTGCCGGTTGGCTCTCTGTCCTTTTTTTTGACTTTAATGGCCATAAATCTACCTCCTCTCGCGAATTTTGTCTAAATTTTGTAGCTACAAAATTTAGCTACAAAATCCAGCGCCCGCCGTAGCCTTGGCGAAGGCGGGCAACCCGATTAATCTAGAATTAATTTCCGGCGGTTATTGTGAGCGGGACGCTCACGCAAGCTACGCTTAATTGTGAGCGGGACGCTCACGCAAGCTACGCTTAATTG
>PFOG01000107.1 GCA_002792395.1 Candidatus Portnoybacteria bacterium CG_4_10_14_0_2_um_filter_44_20
CAATAATTGGAGCTGCTATTATCGTCGGGGCGGGAGCGATCATCCGAACATTGATATATTACTTGCGGTGAAGTAGAATGAACGTAGGCGCCCTTCTTTATCCACATATTGGGACGACGGTGGGCGTTTAGATTTTCAAGGAAAAACATCAAAGTCTGCTTTCGTCCCGTTGGGCGGGACTTCGGCGGGCGCTGAATTTATAGGGATATCTGATGCCCTCCTTCGCTCCGACGCAACGTCGGAGCTTCGGAAGGGCGCTAAGTTTTCTAGCTATTTTTAGCTTCGCTAAAACCAGAGAAAACTTGCGAAAGGGGGTGAGAAAGAGTGAATAAAAGAATTGCTAAATTAGCTTTGTGCGGGACTTCGTTTTTGGTTTTGCCTTTATTTGCGTTGGCTATCGAGCCGTATGATGCGCCAAGAGGACAGACTATCACCCTCACTTCTATAATGAACGCCATTGTTGCGATCGCGAACTTCATGATTTATGTTGGTGTCGCGGTAGCGGTGATTTTCGTTATCTGGGGCGGTATTGCTTATATGATGGCTGGCGGCGATGATACGAAAATCGAGACCGCTAAGAAAAGAATTATCACCGGTATTATCGGAGCAGCCATCATTATCGGCGTTGGGGCGATTATCAGAACGTTGCAATATATTTTGGTGACATCCGGAACTTTAGGATAGGTTCTTTTTTGGTTCAGTGTTTGTCTAGGAAAATTTAAATTTTTCTATCTTGTAAAGAATCTCCTCGCAGTACTGCGAGGAGATTCTTGTCTTCGGGTGTATTTTTGGGCGTAATTGAAAAATCCTATCGGGCTTGATAGGATTAGGGTTGGTGGGGACGTGGCGGAATTGGTATACGCGCAAGGCTTAGGACCTTGTGGTAGCAATACTGTGAGAGTTCGAATCTCTCCGTCCCCACAACAATTAACAGAAGGTGCGGGGTGGGATTTATCCCTTGGGAGTTTCACCCTGCGGGTGACCATCCGAAGCTTCAGCGAAGGACGGCGAGTCTCCCCTCCGACACCTTAGTCAAAAGAAGTTTCTATGGATTTCACTAATTCATCAGATGAATATTTAGACATTATCGATGAGGATGATAATGCTATCGGTAAGAAAAAACGCTCCGAAGTTTATGCGGAGGGTCTTTCTAATTTTCGAGTGATTAACGTTTTTATTGTTAATTCGCGGGGAGAAATTTGGTTTCCTCGTCGATCCTCTCATAAAAGGATTTTCCCTTTATGTCTGGATATGAGCGTGGGCGGCCACGTGGCGAGCGGCGAAAGCTACGAAGACGCGCTAAGGCGCGAAACGCTTGAGGAGGTAGATATTAATATTGATAAGGTTTCTTATCGTTTTCTTGGTCATCTTACCCCTAAACACGATGGTGTTTCGGCCCATATTACGAGATAAAAATGAACGAGGCGCCGAATTATAACAAAAATGATTTTATCGAATATTTTTGGTTAGCGCCAAAAGCTTTTTTCGATAAGCTGGCGCAAGGAGAAAAGACAAAAGAGGATCTACCAAAGCTAATAAAAAAGTTTTATCTGGCGTAGGTTTTCGGCCCGCGCCGTAAAATTTTACATTATCTAGTCCAGCGGGTTTTTGATCACCGGATACAAGTTCGGTGATTTATAGTTGGAATTAAAAGTATCTTTGCGTTCAAGCTGGCTGTCGCGCCAAATTTCTTGATAGAG
>PFOG01000151.1 GCA_002792395.1 Candidatus Portnoybacteria bacterium CG_4_10_14_0_2_um_filter_44_20
CTCTTCTTTTCTGCAGTATTCTGTAGCATTCAGGGGGGCCGCCTTTTAGGGTATGTTGGTTCTTAAAATAAAAAACGTGGGGGTAAACGATGGAATACGTTTTGCGTTTATGGATGGAATGGCTTTGGATGGTTTGGGTTTTCGCCTTGGTGGCGGGGGCGGCAATACTTTTACTCGGACCCCAGCTGAAATTCGTGTGGTATTTTGGTGCTTTGCCCGGGACAAAACGCGCCGAGCGGCGCACGAAGAAGGTTATCGATGACCTGCGGGATATCCGCAGTCATTGGGTAAAATATCGCCAGGAGTTGGTTCCTCCCCATCTTTTCCAAGATCGTTTTTAAAGATCCTGAAACAAGTAGAGAATAAATTCTCTGCAAGCAAGCAGGATGACGAAACGGAAAGCGGGTTTAGAAAAGATGGTTCTTTTGGTAAAATAATTTTGGAGGCCGACCATGATTCGGCGAGTCAAAAGATTTCTAAGACAGCTGATGTGGATGGCGGCTGGCCTGCTGGCTGCCTGGGCGCTGATCGATCCGACGGGTTTTACTCGGGCACTAGATCAGTTCCTGAAAACCCGCGCTAACCTGATCATAGCGGCCGTAATCCTATTCTTATTGGCTCGCTGGGTTTGGCGCGAGCTGAAGAAAATTTTCAAGTGAGGTGTAATATGCCGAGATGTGAGAGAAGGAAAGAACACGACCGGCGGCGGCGGGACGAGACCCTTCTGGCACGGGTCATGAGCGAACCAGTGCTGGCAGAACTCTTGCCTCGGTTGTCCTACCTTGAGCCAGACGACCCTGACAGCCTGCAGTACTTCCATGAGGTCCAGGATTTCCTGGTGACTCCCGAAGGTAACGCGGGGATTAAGTTCAAGCCGCGGCCGCTAGCATCTCTTCTGGGCGACGCTTCAGTGACTGATGCGGACGTTAATCTGTTTGTTGCTCTGGAAAAGCGCCGGCGGAATACGTGGTACTTTTTCGCCAAGGTGTTATTCCAGGGCGCTGTCCACCGTGAATGGTCCGAGAAAGTGTCTGATTTCCTCAATGACCACGGCTGGATGTGTCGGACGGGGAAGCGACTTCGCGTTTGGAGTGTTGCCCAAGTCCAGGAGGGTTTTATGGCCCTTCTCGGGCTCGGGTACCGTTTTTAAAAAAGAAACCGGTTTGATGGTCGCCGGCTCCGCTTAGCGGGAGCGAAGATCGTTGGGGCAGATTGAGGTGGCTGTGCTTCTGTCCGTTAAGAATTCAGCCTACCCGCATTGCTTCCGCCCGAGGCGGATGCAGACGGGCCAGAAAAATTTTGGGGCAGGCGTGAAACGCTTGCCCCCTCCAACAGAGCTTGT
>PFOG01000152.1 GCA_002792395.1 Candidatus Portnoybacteria bacterium CG_4_10_14_0_2_um_filter_44_20
TATTGGGGGTGTCGTTAATGAATCTTAGGTCGGGATGAAGAGGATAGATGGTCGCGTCAAAGCCTTGCGGATTATAATATTTCACTGGGAAAGCGTGAGGGTATCTCTCGGTTATTTTTAGGCCGGCGTTTATCGCCGCTCGGAAGGCGGTGGTTGAAACTTGGCAGAGACCTCCTCCATATTCTGGAATAGTCTTATTCTGTTTGATTACCAATTCTGGCAGATAGCCTTGTTGGGCGCCAATCTCGCCAAGAATGGAGTTGAAAGAAAATTCTTCGCCCGATTTTAAAAGCCGACCGTTGAATTTGGCGGTACCAACCCCAATGTTGTGAATGCGGTTATTGGGAGAACCTGAAAAATTGGAAGTACCCTTGCCCAGCAATGAGGTTAATCCTAGGGTGTCGATGTTGTCTGTGGCAATTTGGGGTGGGCGCGTGGTGACAATAATCTCGATATTTTTTTGGGACGAAGGATACCGTATCGATGTTGTGTTTAATCTGGTGATGCCGCGTGAAATTTTATCGGCCGTTAACTCTGCTTCTAACTGTACTCCGTTTTGAGACAGTGCGAAAATTGTTACCTTTCCGCCCGACATCGTCAGTTGAGCGTCAACCGGATCTCGATTAATAGCTGGAGAGATATTCATCAAAAACCCCCTAATTTTTTCTTTATCTAAAGAAACATTCAGAATTCCGCTCATTGTGCTTAAGGGATTGCTCCCATTGTTGTCGTCGGAATCTTTACTGGTTGGCGAAAAAGATATCCAGTCTGTTAGCGTTTCACGATCTATGTTCCAAGAATGCCGTTCTTCTGATTGGTCCGATGTATTTTGGTTTTTTACTTGATATGTCAAAAAATATGGCGCGTTATCCAAAATGCGGTTAGCCACATCTCTCGCGTCCCGCGTTCCGTCCACCAAGATTTCCGGATAGTCTTTGATTAGCGCTAGCTCGATAGCGGACGAGTCGAGGATGACAGATCTTTTTTTAATATCCTCCCTAAGCTTTTCTCGGTCGAAGGCTTCTCCTTCTCGCGGGGCGACGATTTGCCAATCGCGCATCTTGGCATTGTAAATCAGGGAGGCGTTTTCGGCGGGACTTTCGAGGCCGCTGAATCTGTCGTGAGTGAGCCTCGCAAATTCTTCCATATCAATCATAATAACTGGCGCGACGTTATTTTGTCGTTGAAAAAAAAGAACTGATATTTGTTCATAGAGCCCGGCCAGAATATTTTTGTTGCGCCCTAGGTTGTAGGCAGAGTCTCTGGTGGTTTTTGTGTCGATGGTGATACCTAGTTCATTTGGTTGAAGCGGCAGCTGATTATCTTGATAGGTTAAGATGATATTTTGGTTTGCCCACGCCTCAACTTTTTCGCTTAAAAGTGTTTCGGCCTCCGAGGGGGCTAATCCCCCAATTTTTACTCCGCCGACTTGAAGCCCGAGGATAATTTTATTGAAATTTAAAATTTCTAGGATAAAGCATAGAGATATGAAAATAATTAAAAAAACCACCAGAAAAAAGAGGGGGTATTTGTAATTGAGCTTCAAGGATCGCATACGCCTTGAGCATAGCACATTTGAGATGATGGAAAAAGCGTTTGCTGAAAAACGGAAACTAAGTCTTGCATTTATTTTATATTTATGTTTTCCTATAGATAGAAGATTAATAAATAGATCCTTAAAAGTTTGCTTAGATTAAAAGGGGGCTACTCAAAATGGCTATTAAGGGAAAAAAGATTTGGCTCGATGGTGGAATGTATGATTGGGACAAGGTGTTTATCCATCCGGTGAACCAGTCTTTGCATTACGGGCTGGGCGCGTTTGAGGGGCTAAGGTTTTATTTGCATCACGAAATGGTCGCGCCGGTTATTTTTCGGCTGCGAGACCACACGGAGCGGCTGTTCAATGCCGTTAAGGTTTTGGGGCTTGAGATACCTTATTCGCGAGACGAGGTCAGTCGGGCAATCATTGAAACCGTTAAGGCTAACAAGTGTCCCGAGGGCTATATTCGTCCCCTGGTCTTTCTTGGGGGGGCGACAAGGAACTTCGGCGATCTGGTCTTGGTTGAAAATAGCGAGATGGGCTTTGCGAAAGTAAGCCAGGTTCACCTAATGATCGCCGTTTGGCCATGGGGAACATATCTGGGTTCTGAGGCTTTGGAGAAAGGCATTCGCTTGGCTACGGTAGCTGTTCCCAGGCCGCACCTTTCCCACGCCAAGATCTGCGGGAATTACCCCGCAACCCTTATGACCAAGCAGTTGGCCATGAAGAATGGTTACGATGAGGGGCTACAGCTTTGCGATGGTTTGGTCGCCGAAGCGTCGGCCGCGAACATTTTCATTGTCAAAAACAAACGTTTGATCACTCCGCCGCTTAGCCTCTCGATCCTTCCTGGAATTACCAGAGATACGATAATGACTCTTGTTATTGATCTTTGGGTTCATGCTATCGGGGTTGTGGAAGAAAGGAGTTTCGGTATTAGCGAATTATACGCGGCAGACGAATGTTTCCTTTGCGGCACCGCGGTAGAAATTACGCCCGTACGCGAAGTCGACAATCGGACGATCGGGCTAGGAAAAGCTGGGCTAACCACCAAGAAGCTGCAGGAAATTTATTTCAAAATCGTGCATGGCGAGAGCCGACAATATGCTGGTTGGTTGACAGAAGTTAGATAAAGTTTTCCTAAATTTTTTAACCCTGCGTTATCGCAGGGTTTTGTTTAAGCAAAAATTTTTAAAATAGATGGAATAAAAGCGCTTCTTATTGGCTTCGGACCGTTTAAAACAAAGCGAAGATTATCGAGCGGATTATTTCTGACATTGAGGCTCTTGCAAAATAAATTAATTTGTGGTATGGTCTTGATAAATTTACACAGGGCATGGAAAGAAGCTTGAAAATTGAAAATATATAAAAAGAAGAAAAGGAGAGGGCAGAATGCTTATTGGCGTACCGAAAGAAATTAAAATCAGAGAGGGCCGCGTAGGGTTAACCCCGCAGGCGGTCGCTATCCTTATCGAAAAAGGGCACAAGGTATTTGTTGAAGCCAATGCCGGAGTTTTGAGCGGGTTTGGCGATGCGGACTACGAAAAAGCCGGCGCGCTCATTGTGCCGAAAGAGATTGCATGGGGCGCGGATATTGTTGTTAAGGTTAAAGAGCCTTTGGTTTCAGAATATGATTTCATGCAGTATGGGCAGATCGTCTATACCTTCTTCCATTTCCCCGATAATCCAGAATTGAAAAAGGTAGTACGGGAAAAGGGCGTGTTGGCGATGCCCTATGAGAATATCGAGGTGGCGGTGGGCAATAAAATCCTCCGGCCGATTTTAGCGGCCATGAGCCGTGTCGCGGCCGAGATCGCTGTGGATGTCGGCGCCCATTATCTTCGGAACCCAAACGGTGGTAGTGGTATCCTGCTTCAGGACGCGATTTCGGTGGTCATCGGCTATCGGGGTATTGCGGGAGATAGGGCGTTCGGTCGTCTGCATCTCCGCACCCATAATTATGGCGGTCTCGTCATTGGTTTCGATAGGGATGAAAAGGTGGTTATGGGGCTGGATTTGGCTGGTTGGCTGAAACAGGCCGACTTAGTCATTTGCTGCGCGGCCAAAAGAAACACTGCTGCGCCGAAAATCATTACTCGGGGGATGGTTAAAACGATGCGGCCGGGATCCGTTATTATCGATATTGCTATTGATGAGGGCGGCTGTTGCGAAACGTCAATCAAGAAAACCACCCACGAAGATCCGATCTTCGTGGAAGAGGGTGTGATTCATTATTGTGTAGCCAATATGCCGGGCGCAGTGCCGCGTTCGTCAACACCGGCTTTAGTGCAAGCATCTTTACCTTTTCTGCTGGAGATCGCCAGCAAAGGCTGGGGGCGGGTGCTGGAAGAAAATCCAGTGTTAAAAAACGCCGCTCAGTTTTAATAACGGGATAGAGCATTTGGGCCGCGGCAACGCGGCCTTTTTTGTTGGCCGGCGGTTATCGTCAATGGCTAGTTTTTTTTGTTTATGGTATATTATTAAGATAATAGTAAACTAAAAAATATGCCAGAGGAAAATCCAATTGCGCAAAATTCGCCAGAAAGCCGTGAGGCAGAAGATTTTGAACAGAAAGAAATCGAAAGGCTTAAGCGGGAGATTCTGGACAGAGAAAAAAAAATAGCCGAAAAGAGGGCTGAAAGAGAGAAGAAGTCAAGGGTGGAGGTTTTTCGACCCGAGGCGCAAGAAGGCGCGGTTGATCAAGAAAAAATTGAAGTTGGTTCGGTGCCAACCACCCAAATTGATCCGGCGCAAGTTCAAAAACAAAGCCAGCAGATTAGCGCGCTTGATCCTCAGAATCAGGTAAAATTTTTGTGCGATCTGGCTTTTCAAAAAGGACTCGACTTTGCTATTCAAACCGCTCGCAACCTGGATAATCCCTATGTTTTAGACGCCTTTCATGATGCGCTGGTGGACGAATTGTATAAAAGATTAGTGACGGAAAGGAAGATTGAGGAGGCGTGAAGAAATTTCTAATTGTCTAATTTCTCACCCTACGGGCGACCACCCGAAGGGTGGTAATTCACCTAATTATCTAATTTCTAACAAAAATTAAAATGCCAAATAACAACTTAGATTTTTCAATTAGACATTAGAAATTTCATTAGGTGAATTAGGTAATTGGGTGAATTTTGAATTATCCCCATGCTTTCTACTCAAGTTTTTATCCTAATCATAGTTATTGCTGTTATCGTTATCGTCGGCCTGCCTTTATTTTTTCTGGTTGCCTTTTTTCGGGAAAAGCATCGAATTAACCGGGCTCTTAACACAAGCTTGTTTTTAATTACTCTTCCTCAGAAAACAAAACAGCGTGAAGGGGAAACGCCCAAAAATCCGAAAGAAATTATTTCAATAATGGAGCAATTTTATACCAGCTTGGTTCATTTGCGCGACAAGAAAGACCCGTTTATCTACGGGGCGCCGCATATAGTTTTTGAGGTGGCCACTCCGCAAATCGGCGAGGAAATTTCTTTTTATATGGCAGCGCCAAAAAAATGGGAAGAGGTTATTGAAAAACAGATCAACGGTTTTTTCCCCGAAGCGGTGGTTGAGAAGACTAAGGATTACAACATTTTTAATCCGGGAGGCAGCGCGGCTGGCGCTTATTTAAAACTTGGCCGGGATTATTATTTTCCCATCAAGACATACCAGCAAATGGAGGCGGATTCGCTCAACGAAATAGCGAACGCTCTTTCTAAGTTAGAAGAGGACGGAGAGGGGGCGGCCTTTCAGTTGATTATCAGACCAGCTTTAGACGGGTGGCGCCGCCCCGGCCTTAAAATCGCGAAAAAAATGCAGGAGGGAAAAAGTTATGAACAGGCCAGGCAAGACCTATGGGCTTTCGGTTTTTGGGAGGCTTTCCAGTCGGCGAAGGCGTCTAAAAAACAGAAAGAAGACGATAGGCAGAAACCGGTTGTTTCGGTTACTCCTTTGCAGGAAGAAATTATTAAGTCGTTGGACGGCAAGATCAGCAAGGTCGGATTTGAAGCTAATCTGCGGATTTTGGTGTCGGCCCGCACGCAATTGCGCGCCGAAAGCCTTCTGTCCCAGATGGAAGGCGCTTTTGCGCAGTTCACCACGCCGCACCTGAATTTTTTACGGAGCCGACGGCTCAAGGGGCGCGCCTTGAAAAATCTGATCTATAATTTTTCTTTCCGGCTTTTTGATGTTAGCCAGAAAAATATCTTGAACTCTGAAGAATTAACTGGTCTTTTCCATTTTCCAATCATTCCTTTGGAGGCGCCTAAAATAAAAACTTTGAAGGCTAAGTCTGCTCCCCCGCCGGCCAACCTACCGAAAGAAGGTTTGGTTTTGGGCAGGAATTTTTTTAGGGGAGCGGAAACCGTGGCGCGCCTAGAAGACGATGATCGCCGCCGACATTTTTACATTATCGGTCAAACCGGTACCGGCAAATCAGCCTTTTTACAAAATATGATTCAGCAGGACATAGCCAACGGAAGGGGTGTGGCGGTTCTAGATCCCCACGGCGATTTAATCGAAAAGATTCTTGGTCTGATTCCCAAAGAAAGAGCTGAAGATGTGGTGGTGTGCGATCCGGCTGACATGGAGCGGCCCTTGGGATTGAATATGCTGGAGTATGATTTCAGCCATCCCGAACAAAAAACTTTCATTGTCAATGAATTAATCAATATTTTCGACAAATTATATGATATGAAGGTGGCGGGCGGGCCGATGTTCGAACAGTATGCCCGTAACGCGCTTTTGCTTTTGATGGATGACCCGACCGAGAGCGCGACCCTTATGGAGGTGCCGCGCGTCATGGCTGATCGTGTCTATCGCCAGAGACTTTTGTCTAAATGCCGCAATGTTATTGTAAAAGATTTTTGGGAGAAAGAGGCGGAGAAAGCTGGAGGAGAGGCTTCATTGGCCAATATGGTCCCTTATATTACTTCTAAATTTAACACCTTTATCGCCAACGATTATATGCGGCCGATCATCGGCCAGGCAAAAAGCACTTTGAATTTTCGGGAAATTATCGATGGCGGAAAAATTTTTCTGATCAATTTATCAAAAGGGAGACTGGGCGAGCTAAACAGTTCCTTGTTGGGGCTGATTGTCGTCGGCAAGATTCTCATGGCTTCATTCGCGCGGATTGACCAGCCGGAAAAAGAGCGAAAGGATTTTTATCTTTATATGGATGAGTTCCAAAATTTTACCACCGAAAGCATCGAAACCGCCCTTTCCGAGGCCAGGAAATATCGTTTGTGCCTGACTATTACCCATCAGTTTATCGGTCAGCTGCCAGAGAAAATCCGTAACGCGGTTTTTGGCAACGTCGGTTCGATAGCCAGTTTTCGAATTGGCGCCGAAGACGCGGAGTTTGTTGCTAAACAATTCGCGCCGGTCTTTGACGAGAACGACCTGATTAATATTGATAATTACAATGCTTATCTCAAGCTGCTCGTCAGGGGGGCGACAACCAAACCGTTTAACGTGATAACTTATCCTCCCGCTGAAGAAAATTTTGAAATTGCCCATAGCGTCAAACAGCTCTCGCGCCTTAAATACGGCAAAGATAGGAATTTGGTTGAAGAAGAGATTTATGGCCGTTGGCGGGAGTATGAATAGTTATTCGACGAACTCAGGATAAACCCGGGTGAGAAAGTGGACAATGACGATAGAAACCCAAACGGCCGCGCTTAGCGCGGCCGTTTTTAGTGTCAATTAAGCGAAGCTTGCGTGAGCGTCCCGCTCACAATTAAGCGAAGCTTGCGTGAGCGTCCC
>PFOG01000003.1:0-542 GCA_002792395.1 Candidatus Portnoybacteria bacterium CG_4_10_14_0_2_um_filter_44_20
CCCCACGGAGGTTTTTTCAAAAATTATCCCATTGCGCCGATCATCATCACGCGCGGGTGTCCCTTTTCATGCACTTTTTGTTCGGGCCACCTTATAACCGGCAGAAGAATAAGGCGCCGGAGCATAGAGCACATTATTGAAGAAATAAAGCTTTTGTATCATAAATATGGTATCCGCGAAATTCACATTGAAGATGATAATTTTACGCATGACCAGGAATACGTCAAAAAATTCTGCAAAGCGCTGCGGGAAAATAATCTTGATGTAACCTGGACTTGTCCCAATGGCGTCCGGTTGGATAGTCTGACCAAGGACCTGCTTTTGGACATGAAAGGCGCCGGTCTTTACAGCCTTTCGGTGGGAGTCGAGTCCGGTTCCGACCGGATTCTTAAAGACATGCGGAAAGTTATTAATAAGGAAAAAATAAGGGAAAAAATAGCTTTGATAAGAGAATGCGGGCTGGAAGCATCGGGTTTTTTCATCATTGGGTATCCCGCTGAGACAAAAAAAGATATTATAGAAACCATAAACTTTGCCATAAA
>PFOG01000003.1:560-1352 GCA_002792395.1 Candidatus Portnoybacteria bacterium CG_4_10_14_0_2_um_filter_44_20
AGCCTTTTCGCTATTCAAGCCGTTTCCCGGCACAGAAATTACAAGTCGGCTTATTGAAAGCGGAGAAATGAAAGACATGACTGGCGAAGATTGGGCGAGGTTTGTGTTGGCGGACGCGGTTTACGCGCCGCCGGGATTCACGCGCGCCGAGATGAAAAAATTAAGAAGAACCGCCCTGCTGCGCTTTTATCTTAGGCCGAAAATAATTATTAAATTTGTCTCCGAGATTAAAAGCGCGAAACATCTAAGGCTTGTTTTAAAAAGAACTTACAGCTGGTTATTCGGGGCCAAATAGGCAGTGATTAATTGGCAAGCAACTATTATGTTTGACGGCGTTAATCCAAAAATTTCCCGTAAATATTTTATTTTTTTATTTGTTTTCGCGGCAGCCAATGTTTTGCTGATTTGTTCGTTGTTTTCGCACTTCGGCGCCGTATTTTCCGATGACTCGCAAGAGTATTTAACTACGGCTAAATATTTTTTCGGTCAGGGCGAGCTTGTTAGTTCCGATATGCCCAAGCTTTTTGGACGCCTTCTCAAGCCGGTTTTTCCGCTTTCGGTTGGTCTTCTTTCTCCTCTTTTCGGTTTCCGGGCGCCTTTTATTATCATCAACATTGTTTTTTATCTCGCGATAGGATTTTTTGCTTTTAAGATAGTAAAGCTTTTGTTCAACGACGAAAGGCAGGCGTTGGTAGCGTCTATGCTTTTTTTGACCGCCTATCCGATGCTGGAATACGGCATAAATTACTATACCGATCTGGCGGGCTGGTTCTTTTTTGTTCTCTCGGTTTA
>PFOG01000003.1:1417-1771 GCA_002792395.1 Candidatus Portnoybacteria bacterium CG_4_10_14_0_2_um_filter_44_20
CTCGGTTTATTTAACTCTTCTTTTCGGGCAGAAGCCGTCGTACAAGCTGGTTATCTGGAACGGCATTATCTCAGCCATTGGTTTTTTGACGAAAGAGAGCGGGGGAATGGGAACGCTTTTCTTTGTTCTCTTTCTGTTTTTTATTTACAAAGACAGTTTTGTCAATAAGCTTAAATATCTTATGACCATTGCCGTTGTTTTCTGGCTGCCGGTTATTTTATGGCTGGCGTTTGTCTATTTTAAATACAATTACTCGTATGCCACTTGGTTTGCGCTTAGCCGACGGGGCGACGAAGTTTTCAAGCAGGATTATTTTAAAATCATTCCAAAGAGCCTGGTCGCCACTTTTTTCTT
>PFOG01000006.1 GCA_002792395.1 Candidatus Portnoybacteria bacterium CG_4_10_14_0_2_um_filter_44_20
AGACACGCCTTGGTTACATTTAAAAAGTTGGGAGGACAAGCTGAGCTACACAGCCTCTCCTATAGTATAGGGTAAAAATATTACTTTTGGCAAGAAAAAGCCACCGCGGGGGTGGCGTATATATTTTGTCAAATATCATTTTCGTAACTTTTTATCAACTTTAATTCGTCGTAAGCGGTTTGCTCGGCATCGTCTTCCGGCAGAAAAACGCCCTCGAGAATTTTTGGCGCGGGAAATTTTAGTTCCAGAATCTTGATAATCGCATCTTTGTTATCGGACCGGTGAACCGGCGCGTGTCTTAATTCACGCGTGCAGCCGCTGACATGCATTTCTTTTAACCGGTCGCCCATGGCACCAATTAATTCTTTTGCTAAAATCATGCTCGGATCATGTTCATAGGCATGCTGGACGTCTAAAACGAACCCGAAGGGGTAGTCGATTTTTAATCTTCCAAAGTATTCCGGAAGGGCGCCAAGCGGTTTGCCCCAGCCGCTATTTTCTATAAGAAATGGCAGATGGGATTTCTCCAGTTTTTCGAAATTGTCAATTTTCCGGGGGTGGATCACTATTCCCGTAATTGGCAATAAGTCGCATAGCTTTATTAATTTTTCGATAGCGGCGTCGGTCTCGACATTGGGTCCATATCTGATGTTTTTCCAGGGAGCATGAATTGAGATATATTTAAAATCTTTGGCGGTTCTTTGTGGGTCGGGCGATATGCTGGTACTCATTAGTTCGAGTAAGTCTCCAAGGCCAATTTCTATGGCATCGGCGCCGACTGATTTGAAAAAAGCGATTTTTTCGGCCAGTGTTAATTTGGTTCGGTGAAGACATCCTGTCGAAAAGCCGATTTTTGGCATTTGCAATCCTCCCATTTTGAGGAGCGTTGGGTTTTTAAAGGTCTTTGATCATTAAGGTATCACGACAACCATCTTTCGTCAAACGACGACACCAATAAATTTTCGGCTTGCTTTTTTGACAAATTTTCGTTATGCTGTTTACAGCGCCGTAGAGGAGTAGTACCTCGCCAGTCTCATAAGCTGGAGGTCCCTGGTGCAATTCCAGGCGGCGCAACCTTTCGACGAGTCTCGACTCCGAGCTCGACTTGAGGAGCTCGGGGCAAGCTCTTATAATATGCCTACGTGAGTATCAAGAACCCTCAAAACGTTTGTCTGGGGGTTCTTGTTTTTCGGGTCGAAATGGGTTAAAATGGAAGTAATGGCGGCTCAAAAAGCCCCATTCTGTTTTTGTTTCATTGTGAGCGGGACGCTCACGCAAGCTTTGCTTAATTGTGAGCGGGACGCTCACGCTTGCCCTCCCAAATTT
>PFOG01000194.1 GCA_002792395.1 Candidatus Portnoybacteria bacterium CG_4_10_14_0_2_um_filter_44_20
TAATGGCCGCGAAGACGGGAAGAAATGTTTTAAGAAAAAAAGATGGTTTCATATGTTAGACTCTAGGCTTCCGATGCCCTTTGGCGACCACGGAGGCCTCTCTTTTAATCAAGTATATTTCTATGATACCCCCCCCAGAACCTGAGTCAACTTTAGTTATCCACACCCCGTAGAGCTACGGCTAACACCGTGATTCTACGGGGCACACCCCAACACTAATTAAGGCATGGCGGCCGAAGGCCGTTTCGCTTTTTGCGCGCCTTAATTAATGTTGGGGCGCAAAATCAAAAAAGCTCGCAGGGCGAGTTTCTATTTAGGCATTTTCTATATTTTAAATCGCTCGAATTTCAACTCCCAATTTTTCCCTCAAAACATCTTTTATTCTTTTTACCTCTTCCTTCATAATTACAAACTCTTGTTTAAAATCTTCTTGTGCCTTAACGTAACTATCTATCAAAATTTGGACATTATTTATATCTCTTCTAAGCTCATCTTTTGCGGCCCCTAATCTTTTAATCAAAACGTTATCGACGGCCGCAACCAAAATCTGCGCCTGCTCTTCAAGTTTTTTATCAAGATATTTCTTGGTTATAAAATTATTTTGAGCTTCCATTCTTTTATCTTAATCCATTTTAAATTTTTGGTCAATCCGCTGTTCTGGTTATCCACAAGAAACAAAAACGCGCCCTCTCCCCCTCAGTTGAGGGGGAGAATAAAAGAGGGGGTGGCGTTCAAATACATCGCTCACCGTTCAGCACCCCTCCTCAATCCTCCCCTCGTCTGAGGGGAGGAGGCAGAAACCATAAACCAAAAACACAGAAATCCTTCGGCTTCTGTTCAATAATGATAAAAAACGCTCTACTCCAAACTGAATTCCACCAGCTTTTTTTTGATTTCTTTTTCGCTCACTTCAAGTCCCGGAAGAAATTCAACTGCCTCGCGATAGTTTATGTCATCAAAATACGCAAGCTGTTCACGCAGAATTCTTTCATTAAATTCGCCCTTAAAAATCTCTTGAGCTTTTTTTGAAATTTCCTCCACAGAATAATAATCCCTGATAATAAAATATAAATCAACATAGTCTTTCCACTTTCCTCTAAATCCCAAGACAAATGATTTCATGGCCGCTAAGGTCAAAAGATCGGGAAACCTTATTATTTTATCTAATTTCTCAACAGCTTCAATAATATGCCCGAATTCAAAAAAGGTCATCTTAATTTTGTTCACCATTAACGTGTATTCTCCGACAGCACTAAGATATGTTTTATCTATTTTCCAATAACGGTTAATCTTTTGATAAATTGCTCTATTATTAAATTTCTTATTTGAAAATAAATCAAAGTCAATTGACCTCCGGTGGCCCAAATGGAGCGCGATGGCTGTTCCGCCGACTAAAATAAAATCTTTGCTGAATTCCTGAAGCAACGACAACAATTCAATCTGTTCCTTTGTCAGTATCTCTTTATGCATATTTATTAAAGTATAAATCGAAATAATGTATTGTTTTTGGCTTATAATTACACCTCCCCATCGGTGATTTCTTTGATTTTTCCCTAAAAATTTTGGCAACTTTTTTCATCCCCATAATTTTAATCATCTCTTGCGCATCATTCCAATCGCCATAATTCAAGATATGCTCAATGACCGATTCTTCAGAAAGATTATTAACCGGGTCTTTAATATACCAAAACAAATATCTTCTTTTTTTTATAAATTCCTTTAAATCATTCATGATTCTTAAATCGTAAATCTTAAATCGTTGTTTAAATATCCAGATTCTTCACCTTCTTAGCGTGAGTTTGGATAAAACGCTTTCGTGGCGCAACCTCATCGCCCATTAAAATATCGAAGAATTTATCGGCTTCAACTGCATCAGCAACCGTTATTTGCTTCATCAGCCTGATTTTCGGATCCATAGTCGTCTCCCACAACTGGCTCGGGTTCATCTCACCCAAACCTTTGTATCTCTGAATTCCGACGCCTTCCTTGCCCAGAGCTTTCAATACTTCTTCTTTCTGCTCATCCGAATAGGCATATTTGATCTCTTTCCCCTTCTGGAGACGATACAAGGGCGGCTGAGCAACATAAAGATACCCGCCTTGAATGATTTCCGGGAAATAACGGAAAAAAAGAGTCATCAGAAGAGTTCTAATGTGCGAGCCATCAACGTCGGCATCAAGAGTTAAGATAATCCGATGATATCTCAATTTATTGATATCGAAAGATTCGGCGATGGCTGTCCCGAGGGCGATGATAATCGCCTTAACCTCTTTGGAAGCCAGCATTTTATCCATTCTGGCCTTTTCAACGTTCATGATTTTACCGCGGAGCGGCAAAATCGCCTGAAAATGCCTATCGCGCGCCTGTTTACAAGAACCGCCGGCGCTGTCGCCTTCAACAATAAATATTTCCGAGTTTTCCGGCTCGCGGCTTGAGCAATCTGCCAGCTTACCAGGAAGCGCCAATCCTTCAAGCAATCCTTTGCGAATAACAGTTTCCCTGGCCGCTTTCGCCGCCTGCCTAGCTTTGGCGGCCAAAACGCATTTTTCCATAATAGACCTGGCATCGGTGGGATTTTTTTCCAGATATTCCTGCAAACCATCAGCCAAAACGGATTCGACCGCCGTTCTTGCCTCTGGATTACCCAACTTAGCTTTAGTTTGACCCTCAAACTGCGGCTCTCTTAACTTTACGCTGATTATCGCCGTTAAACCTTCCCGGACATCGTCACCCGTTAAATTTTCATCAGAATCCTTGATAAATCCGTTTTTGCGGGCATAGTCGTTCAAAGTTCTGGTCAAAGCAACCCTAAAACCAGTTGCGTGCATGCCGCCCTCCGGCGTATGAATATTATTGGCAAAATCAATTTCTTTCCCCTGGAGGTCACTGGTATATTGAAAAGCTGCCTCAACGGTCATTTCCTCATGCTCTTTATTAACATAAAAAACATTGTTATGCCGAACCTCTTCAGTTTTATTTAAATATTTAACATACGAGACAATGCCTCCCTCGAAATGAAAAGTATAAGACCTCGCCAGCTTGTCTCGCTGATCTCGCATGACGATCGTAATGCTTTTAGTAAGATAGGCTTGCTGTCTTAGGTGAGTTAAAATTTTTTCCCAATCAAACTTAATGTCTTTGAAAACTTCTGAATCAGGCTCGAAGGTTACAGCCGTACCGGTTCTGTCACACTTACTACCCTTCTTAACACTACCCACTGGCTTACCCTTTTTATACTCCTGTTCATACAAAAAACCATTGCGACAAACTTCGGCTTTCACCCATTTACTCAAAGCATTGACCACTGATACGCCGACTCCATGCAAACCGCCCGCCACTTTGTAACTTTGCCCGCCAAACTTACCGCCGGCATGTAATGTACACATCACTGTCTCCAGGGCTGATTTCTTGGTCTGGGGATGGATATCAACTGGAATACCGCGTCCATTATCTTCGATCCTAATTCGGTTTTCCGGCAACAAAGCAACCACCATTCTATTTCCAAAGCCCGCCATGAACTCATCAAGCGAGTTATCGGCCACCTCCCAGATCAGATGATGAAGACCCTCCGGACCGGTTGACCCAATATACATTCCGGGCCGCCTCCGGACCGGCTCAAGACCTTCCAGAACATAAATATCTTTGGCTTCATAAGAAGTATTACCATTGTTTTCCGCCACCCCAACCTCCTTTTTTTCTTTTTTTTGTAGTTTTTCTTTAGCCATATCCAAATTTCTAATTCACCTAATTACCTCTTAATTTTTAACTCGGTTAAAAATTACAACGAAGTGGTTTGAATTCACCTAATAAAATATCCGATGACTAATACCTGCTTAGATATCTAAATAATTTTAATTGTTAGATTTCGGGTTTTTGAATTTTATAACAGCGAAGCTGATATATCGGACGAAGTCCGTTATTAGAAATTAGACAATTAGGAATTATCGTCTGGCTTCCCATCCTCTCTCTTCCATCGCCTTAATAATTTTTTGCTGCGACGCGTTAACTTCCACGTCAGTTAGAGTTCTTTCGTTGCTTTGATAAATTATCCGAAAAGCTAAACCTTTCTGGCCCCCTTTTTCATAAACATCAAACAACTCGGTATCTATAATTAATGCTCCCCCGATATTTTCAATAATATCCAAAACCTGATCTATCTTGGTTTGCGGCTGGACCAGAAGAGATAAATCCCTGACGATTGCCGGATATTTTGAAGGCGCCCTGTACGCCACCTCTCTCTCAACAAGTTCGTTAAGCAGCTCAAAATCTAGCTCGAATGCAAAAACCGATTCGCCGATTCCCAATACCGACAAGCTCGTTTTATTTATTTCGCCAAGCCAACCCAATGTCTTGTTTTCCGTTTTCACCAACGCCCTTTTCGCCGGCTGGAACATTCGCATTTCATTGGTTTCTGCCAGGAAGTCGTCATACCAAACATCAGCCACGCCCATTTTCTCCAACAAAAGATCGATGATTCCCTTTCCTTCGGAAAAGAGGCTTTTCTCCACCCTCTTTCTAACCCTCTCCATTTTAGCACCTAATACGCCGGAAATCATCTTTTTTTCCCGGATTTTTTTACCTTCCAGCCGAAAAACTCTGCCAATTTCAAAAAGCCTTATCTCGTCAAAATACCTTAAATTGCTTTCTACGTTTTTGACCAAACCGACAATCAGATTCGGCCTCAAATATTTCTGCTCCCGGCTAAGCGGATGCCGCGGACCAACCATTTCCTTCAAACCAAAAACCTCTTTGTCGCTTTCTGAAATCAATGAATAATTATAGACCTCGGTATAGCCGGCTCCAACCATAATATCCTTCACCGCATCTTCATTTATTAATTCTTCATTTTTATCGGCGGCGATCAAAACGCTAGTTGGCATTATGGCCGGAATTTTTTCGTAGCCGCATAAACGTCCCACTTCTTCGATCAAATCCTCGCCAGTTGCCAGATCGTTCCGCCAGCTCGGAATAAGCACTTCGTAAAAAATATCGTTCTTCTTTTTTATAACTTTCGTCGGCAAAAGCAACCGTTTAAAAATATTTACGACTTCGCCGGATTTAATATTGACGCCGAGCAAGCTTTCAATGTAACTGTGCGCCACGGCGGTTGAGGCCCGTCTTGGTCTCGCGGCTTGGCTATCAGCTATCCCCGACACAATTTTTCCACCCACTATCTTTTGGATCAATTCCGCCGCCCTATCCAGTGCCCGTAGTGTCGAGTTGACATCAAGACCGTTTTCAAAACGAACAGACGCGTCGGTGCGCAAATTAAGCGCCTTAGAGTTTTTTCGCGTAGCGGTCAGCTCAAAATTTGCGGCTTCCAAAATAATCGCTTTTGTATCAATGCCAATCTCCGCTTTCTTGCCACCCTTAATCCCGGCGATGGCCAACGGCTCCGCTTCGTCCGCAATAACCAGAACGTTTTCATTTAAATTATATTCGCCGCCATCAAGTATAGTAATTTTTTCGCCTCTCTCTGCCCGCCTCACAACAATAGTTTTTTTATTCGCATCATTCGCATGCCTATTAGTATTATTGGCATCGCACTTATCCAAATCAAAGGCGTGCATCGGCTGCCCAATTTCAAGCATCACATAGTTAGTAATATCGACGATATTATTGATCGGTCGCAAGCCGCAGGCAACCAACCGGTCCTGCATCCACCTCGGCGACTCGCTAATTTTTACATCCACAACAACCCGCGCGCTGTATCGTGGACATAATTTCTTATCTTGCACGTCAATTGATAAAAAATCCTTTATTTTCAATGATTTGTCTTCTCTTGGGCGATAGTCTGTAGTCCGTAGTCGGTAGTCACCGATAGCCGCTATTTCCCTCGCCATCCCAATGTGCGACAAACAATCGAAGGCGCGATTAAACAAAACCTTAATCTCCAAAACAGTATCCTTACCAACAACTTCCACCCCCTCCACTTCAAACGCCCGCATTGTCAAAAGCTCCACCAACTTCTTGGGCTCTGGTAATTTCGGAACATATTCTTTTAGCCAGTTATAACTATACTTCATTTATTTTATCGAAAATTTCGATTTAAGATTTAGGATTTAAGAATGAAGCACCCATTTCTCATTCTTTTTTTTAACCATCTTCTTAAATCGTAATTCGTAAATCATCTTAGAATTGCTTCAAAAATCTCAAATCGCCCGAACTTAACAATCTAATATCATCTATCTTGTACTTCATCATTATCAATCTATCTAAACCCATTCCAAAGGCAAAACCTTGCCATTCGTTTCGCGCATAACCAGCCGTCTCAAAAACTTTCTGATTAACCATCCCCCCAGGGCTAACCTCAATCCATCCCATTCGGCCACAAACCGAACATCCTTTGCCATTACAGATAACGCATTCCATATCAAATTCAAAGCTAGGCTCCGTAAAAGGAAAATAGCTTGGCCTAAGCCTCGTCGCTATTTTTCGACCATAAAATCTTCTAAAAAATTCTTCTATAATTGCTTTAAAATTTGCCACAGAGATATGCTTATCTATCATTAGTCCCTCAAGCTGATAAAACTGATATTCGTGGCTCGCGTCTGTCGCTTCGCGCCTAAAAACCCGGCCCGGAACAATAATGCGCAGAGGAGGAGTGTTTTTTTCCATAAAACGGACTTGGACCGGGGAGGTTTGAGTGCGCATCACCAAATCAGAACAACCCGCAGGATTCTCGACATAAAAAGTATCCTGCATATCGCGCGCCGGATGGTCTTTCGGGATATTAAGCGCCTCAAAATTATACCAATCTGTTTCCAGCTCCGGGCCATCAACTACTGAGAACCCCATCGACTGGAAAATATTTTCCACTTGGCGCATCACTATTGTTCGCGGATGGAAATGTCCCCGCGGATGTTTAACGCCTGGTGCCGTCACATCAAACCATTCTTCCGCCTCCCCGCTCCCAGCAAAAAATATCTGACGCTTTTCTTCCAATGCAAATTCTACCTCCCGCTTAATTTGGTTAGCCAACCTTCCCGCTTCCCGCCGTTTATCTTCGGGCAGATCTTTTAAGAATTTCAAAAATACCGCCAATTCTCCCTTCCGCCCCAAATATTTAACCTCAATAGCCTCAAGCATCTTAATGTCTTGAGCGCGGCTAATCTCATCAAAAGCTTTAATTTTTGTCTGATTAAAATCCATGGACTTTTCTATTACGCAAAGCTTGCCCTCCTACCTTTGCGTCCCCACGAGAAGGTGAACCTTGATCTCCCCGCAATATTGCGGGGCGCTCTATTTCACCCTCCAAAATTTG
>PFOG01000178.1 GCA_002792395.1 Candidatus Portnoybacteria bacterium CG_4_10_14_0_2_um_filter_44_20
CTTAATTGTGAGCGGGACGCTCACGCAAGCTACGCTTAATTGTGAGCGGGACGCTCACGCAAGCTACGCTTAATCGGATATATCCTTTCCGCTAACAGCGCGCCCCCGATCAGATGCAAGTGGATATGATCAACCTCCTGCCCGCCGTGATGTTTCACCCGAAATAACAGCTTATAACCATTCGCGCTAATATTCAAGTCGCGGGCTATTTTCTGGGCAACCAAAATCATTTTGCCAGCCAAATCTTGATGCCGCTCCTCCAGGTCATCAATGGTCGGAATATGCTCTTTGGGAATAATCAGAACATGAACGGGTGCGATGGGATGAGCGTCTTGAAAAGCAAAAATCCGTTCGTCTTCATAAACGATTTCGGATGAAATTTGTTTGTTGGCAATTTTACAAAAAATACAGTCTGACATAATTATCCGCGTTATAGTCCAATTTTCACCGGCGACCCGCTTGGTGACGCGTCATGCGCTTTTTGGCTCAAGCACTGATAACCAACCGCGTGCGGCCAGCGCTGGCTTAAATTGCCGAGGGAATCATGGTCATCCGCTTCGCCAGTAAGGCGAAATGCAGCGCAAAGTTCGTATTCGTCTTGAGACTTTATTCGATAATCGAATTTCACTCCGGTGGCCGGATCCACAAACACGTCGTCAGAAAGATAGTTATACTCTTTTCTCATCTCATCCAAAGAAACCGGCAACACGCCTTTCCCGGAATAATATGAATCAATAGTTGAGACAATCTGGTCAAAGTTGCTTATGATAACATTATCCAGCTTACGATTCCGCGTTGTTGCCGGCGACTCCATAATAAATAACGAAAAGATAAACGTGGCAACAATGATCGCCAGTGAACCATAAAAATAGATAATGATAATATTATCACGCTCATTTAATACATCGCCGCGGCGTATATCATAGAGATAAAAAGAAAAAACTGTGGCCGCGATACCGCCGACCGTCAGCGCCTTGAGAATAAACTTGAGGGTCAGTTCGCCATTCAGAAAATTATTAAGAATATTAACGAGCGTGCCAAGTACGATCACGGCCGAAACAAGCAAAATAAAATAAACTAGCCATCGCCTGACACCGGATTCTTTGTCAAGCTGGCTGGCAAGCAGGCTCTTAAAGATCTGCCGCATAACCAGATAAAAGATCGGTGTCGCGACAACCAACATCGAGATGGCATACTTAAGCGTATCCGGGCTAAACCGCGTCTGAAATTCCCTAAGCTGGTCGACCACGTATTTATTGATCACCTGAAAAATGACCATTCCGGTCCCGGTTGCCATAAAGACCAGAGCCACGAGCGACAACATATAATAGAATGCGAATTTTGCGTTATTTGTTTTTGAATTTTCCATAATAATCGAGATTCTTCTCCGCCATCCGCCAATCGGCGGAGACGGATCAGAATTACAAAATTCATTGATTTATAATTTTTTTTGCCAACCTTTTTTTGAGCACTAAAATCAGTTTATCTTGTTTTATAGTCTCCTGGGCCCCGGTCGTCATATCGCGCACAATAATCGTTCCGTCAAGAACCTCTTGCTGCCCGAGAATCAATGCCATCTTAATTTCCGCTCTATCCGCCAGCTTCAACTGGGTTTTAATGCTGTCTTTGCTGAACGCGGCGGCAGCGGCAATATTTGCTTTCCGTAATTCTTCAAAAATTTTAAAACCTCTTCGTCTGGCCAACTCTCCCAATTGAACTAAAAAGACTCGCGGATTAATAAGCGGATGGAATTTAATGGCCTGAAACTTCAATTGTGCGATTAACCTTTCCACGCCTATCCCGCCGCCTACGGCCGGAGTATCCTTACCACCCAAAAATTTTATCAGATAGTCGTAGCGTCCGCCCCCCCCCAAAGCGCCTTGCCGCGCCTGTTCGCCATCGGGCCAAAACTCAAAGACAGTCTTTGTATAATAGTCTAATCCCCGCACCAAAGATTGATTCAAAATGTAGGGAATTTCCAACTCGTCCAAAAATTCCAACACGCTTTTAAAATGAGTGTGGCATTCTTCACAAAGGTGATCGATCATTTGTGGAACACCGGCCATTAATTGAATGCAGTGTTCGTCCTTGCAATCTAACAATCTTAAAGGATTTTGCCTGAATCGCCTTCGGCAATCTGCGCAGAGACGATCAGCTCTATTTTTGTAATACCCAAGTAGCAATTTTCGATAGTGCGGCTGACACTCCGAACATCCGATGGAATTAATATGAAGATTAATCGCTTTCAATCCCAACTCCCGAAAAACGACAAAAAACAACTGGATAACCTCAGCATCATTAGCCACCGCTTTGCTGCCGATAACCTCAAGATTAACCTGGTGAAACTGCCGATAGCGGCCAGTTTGCGGATTTTCATAACGGAAAAGAGGCCCCCAGCTATAAAGCTTAACCGGATGAACCAAGGCGGATAACCCATCCTCCAAATAGGCGCGAATAACGCCCGGCGTGAATTCCGGCCGCAACGCCAAAGAATCTCCGCCCTTACTTTTAAAAAGGTACATTTGTTTTTCCACAATGTCGGTGGTCTCGCCGGTGGCACGAACATAAAGATCGGCATCTTCAATAACGGGGGTATCAATCCGTCCAAACCCATAGAAAAGAAAAACCTCTTTTATGGTTTTATAAATTTTCTCCCAGTAAATTTGTTCGTCAGGCAAAATATCGTAAGTTCCTCTTGGGGCTTGAAAAGTTTTTTGATTTTTAGGTTTTGCCGGCTGAGACATTATAATATAATGCGAAAAGCGCAAAAGATTTATACGAAAAATGCGAACTTTTCACGCCACTCGCATACCAACAAGTTTATTCGCATAATTCGCATATCAGTTCGCCGCGCCCTTCCGAAGTCTTGGCGTAGAAGGGCATATTTCGCATTGTGTCCTTTTAATAGTTTGGCGCCGCAAAAACAGTCAACCTGTCCGGCGGCCATGCCCTGACCCAAGCTCGCCCAATAATAAAATCTTTGCCAACGGGACCCCACCGCCTGGAGTCGGAAGAAGCATCGCGATTATCTCCCAAGACAAAATATTCGGTGTTTTTTAAGGTCATCTTGAGATCGCCAATGGTCTTTTGTCCGACCGCCAAATAATTTTCTTCCAAGGCCAGACCACTCGGATGCTGTTGATTATAAATGATAATTCCTCCACCCGCAATCTCCACCGTCTCGCCAGGCAAGCCAATAATTCTTTTGATGTAATATTGCGACGGACCCAAAGGATATCGAAAAACTATCACGTCTCCTCTTTTTGGAGCTTCAAAACGATAGCTGATTTCATTAATGATCAGGTAATGTCCATCGTCAAAACCTGGCTCCATTGAAGCGCCCTTGACGAAAAAAGGCTGAACAACAAAATACCGTATTGGCACCACTATTAATACGGAAACTAAAACAATTTTGATTGTTTCCCAAAGAAAAAGAAAAAAACCGCGCATTATTTCCTCCTTGTAAATTCTTTATCCCGTATCTTTCTCAGCTTGAACCATCATTTGCTGAAGTCAAAAGGCGAAGCCGCCTTACGGCTCTATCCGCGAAATTCAACAACCTCAAGATAGAAAAGGTACGGGATTTATCAATTTCATTCTATAGTATTTGCCCATTTTTGCAAGACGCGATATCATTAGTTCGTAAACCCGAAATCAGAAATTCGAAATAAATTATAAATTAAATATTCAAAACGGGGTTTGGGCATTATGATTTTGGGTATTTGATATTGTTTCGGATTTCTGATTTCGTGCTTCGGATTTCTATGAAGATAGTTGTCGGTCTCGGTAATCTGGGAAAAAAATTTGAGAAAAACCGACACAATGTCGGATTTTTAACCGTTGATTATATTCAAAAAAACGCGGGTGATTTTACCAAGTGGCAATTGAAGAAAAAATTAAAGTCGGAAATCGCCGAAAGCAAAGAATTAGACGTCATCCTTGCCAAACCCCAGACGTTTATGAATAACTCTGGCGAAGCGATAAGAAATTTAATTTCAAGTTTCAAGTTTCAAGTTTCAAGTTTATATGTTATTCACGACGATTTCGACCTGCCGCTCGGCACCTTTAAATTCGAATTCAGCCGCGGCTCAGCCGGCCACAAGGGAGTACAATCAATTATCGACATCCTCGGCACGAAAGATTTTTGGAGATTGAGAATCGGCATCAGACCCCCCTATGTCATTCCCGCGCAAGCGGGAATCCAGAACAGTACAAGCCCCGACGAACATCCGAACCAGAACAAATCCCGACCGCCGATCAAAGCGGAAGATTTCGTCTTAAAAAATTTCGGAAAAGAAGAAAGAAAAATCATCGAAGAATTAACCCCGGGAGCAATTAAAGAATTGTTGGGCTAAAAATTTTCTTTCTAAAAAAATGCGCCTCGCTATCCTATCTGCGAGCTTCAGGGGCAAATCCCGAAAAATCGGGCAACCCCCGATCTTACGGGGTACTAACCAAGAAATAGGAGGGTTGTTCTTAAGTTTTCGCCACTCACAGATAGGATACCAAGGCGAATCTTTGTGATTTTTCGTTATTATATGCTATATTCTAATTTTTGTCAATGACAACTTCTTCGTCAGAGCTAAAATATTACAACGCCTTCAATCTTTTCCCGGAGATCGGAGCCGTAAGATTTAAAAAACTTCTGGCTTATTTTGATTCTTTAGAAAATGCCTGGCAGGCAAGCGAAAGTGATTTCCGGAACGCCGGGCTTGACGAAAAAATAGCGCAAAAAATTTGCGCCGAACGAAAGAATATCGACCCCGGCAAAGAATTCGAAAAATTAGAAAAGGAAAAAATAGCGCTGATAACCGCCGAAGACGAAACCTACCCCAAGCTCCTCAAAGAGATTTATGACCCGCCGGCTGTTTTGTATATCAAAGGCACATTCAAACCACCGGACGATTTTAGTTTAGCGGTTATCGGTACCAGAAAACCGACCCCCTACGGCACCCAAGCCGCCAGCAACCTCACTCGTGATTTGTCATCCACCGGCCTGACGATTGTCAGCGGCCTAGCATTAGGTATCGACACCTTGGCTCACAAGGCTTGTCTGGAAGCACGCGGCCGGACAATCGCGGTTATCGGCTCGGGATTAGACAGAAACAGCATCTATCCGTCGAGTAACCGCAGACTTTTCGACATGATTGCCGAAAATGGGGCGGTCATTTCCGAATATCCAATCGGGACCGCGGCAATGCCCTATCATTTCCCCGCCCGCAACCGCATTATTTCCGGCTTGTCTTTGGGGGTATTGGTCATCGAGGCCACCGAAAAAAGCGGGACATCTCTGACTGCCAACCACGCCCTCAGTCAAAACCGCCAAGTTTTTGCCATTCCCGGACCAATTTATTCTCCAAGCTCCGTTGGTCCGAATAATTTGATAAAAATTGGGGCAAAATTAGTCTGTAATATTCAGGACGTCCTTGAAGAATTAAACCTTGTTTCTCTCACCGAACAAATCGAAGCCAAAGAGATAATTCCCGACACCGAAGAAGAAGCGCTAATTTTAAAACTCCTCTCCCACGAACCGCTCCATATTGACAAAATCGTGATAGAAACTAAACTTGACACAGCAACGGTCAGCTCGACTCTGACTTTAATGGAAATGAAAGGAAAAGCGAAAAATCTTGGCGGGATGCAGTATGTGATAGTAAGATAAACTAAATCAATTATTCTAATTAACCTAATTATTTTAAAGAAATCCCAAGTCCCAATTCCGAATCCGGAAAAAATCACTAAATCGCAGTAACCAAAAACTATTGGTTATCGGGCATTTTCCAGCATTCTGGTTTGGCGATTGGTTATTCCTTAGATTAATTAGAGCAATTATAATAATTAGAAATTCATTGAAGCTCGTCATCGTTGAATCACCAACCAAAGCTAAAACCATCCAGCGCTTTCTGGGCGATGATTTTTTGGTTAAATCAAGCTACGGACATGTCCGCGATCTGCCAAAAAAAGAAATGGGGATTGATATTGAGCATAATTTCAAACCCCGATACATTATTCCCACCAAGGCGAAAACTAAAGTTTCCGAACTTAAAAAATTATCCGCTAAATCTGAAGAGGTCATTCTGGCAACTGACGAAGATCGCGAAGGCGAAGCTATTTCTTGGCATTTGGCCGCAGCGCTGAAATTAGACGAGAAAAACGCCAAACGCATAGTCTTCCACGAAATTACCAAATCAGCCATTGAAAAAGCCTTGGAAACCCCGAGAAAAATAGATATTGACCTCGTCGACGCCCAGCAAGCGCGAAGAATCTTAGACCGCCTGGTCGGCTACGAACTTTCGCCGTTTCTCTGGAAAAAAATAAGGCGCGGCCTTTCGGCCGGACGTGTGCAATCTGTTGCTCTGCGCTTCATTGTCGAACGCGAACGTGAAATCGAGAAATTCCACGAAGAAGAATTTTGGAATATCAAAGCCCGGCTCAAAAAAGAAGATACGACCGAAGAATTTGAAGCGAGCCTCACGGAAAAAAATGGAGAAAAAATCGAAAAAATCACCGAGACAAAAGTTTTCGCTGGAATATACCGAAATAAAAAAACATCCGTCGCGTCCGTGAAAGAATCGGAAAGCATAAAAGCTGATTTAGAAAAGTCTTCGTATTCGGTCAAATCCGTTGAACGCAAAGAAGCCCAGGGATTCCCCTCACCGCCATTTACCACCTCCACACTACAACAAGCCGCTATCGGACGGCTGGGATTTTCCGCCAAGCAAACCATGGCCACGGCTCAAAAACTCTACGAAGAGGGTCATATCACCTACATGCGAACTGATTCGTTTAATCTTTCGCAAGAATCGCTTGTCTCCGCGCAAAAAACAATTCAAAAAGAATTTGGAATGGAATATGCCCTACCCTCTCCCCGTTTCTTCAAAAACAAATCAAAGAGCGCTCAAGAGGCGCATGAAGCCATCCGCCCGACCCATCCGGAAAAACTTCCCGAAATGTTCAAAGAGACACTCGATCCCAACCAATATAAACTATACAAACTCATCTGGGGCCGTATGGTCGCTTCACAAATGGCGCCGGCTATTTTTGATTCCCTACAAATAGAAATTGAGGCAAAAAACGAGGAGACAAAAAATTCTTATCTTCTTAGAACCGGTGGGTCGGTTGTAAAATTTGATGGCTACCTAAAGGCCTACGAAAAAAGAAACCAAGGAGAAGCGGAGTTAATTCCAGAGATGAAAGAAAAAGAACCCTTAACGCTTT
>PFOG01000062.1 GCA_002792395.1 Candidatus Portnoybacteria bacterium CG_4_10_14_0_2_um_filter_44_20
GGAGCGTTGGGCGCCCGGAGGGTCTGGGAGATTCTGAAGAACGCGGAGACGGTCGTTGCCATTGAACTTCTTTGCGCGGCCCAAGCTCTGGATTTTAAGCGATCTGTCTCTGACGACTCTTTGGTCGAAGAGGCTCATCAGATCATTCGGGAATTGGTGCCCCATTTCGATAAGGATGAAGAGTTTGGCCGGCGGATAGAAAATCTGTCCGGATTTATCCATAACCGCGGCGGCTTTTTGAGAAAGATCGGTCTAATACATTGGCTCGATCGTTATCTTGGCGAGCAATGCGAGGAGAAAGCATGAAAAAGATAGTTTTATGTGTGCCGAATATCAGCGAAGGTCGGGATTGGGGAAAGATTAATCAGATTGCTTCCGCGGCTGAAATTCCTGGATGTAAATTGTTGGATGTCGCACCAGATGTTGATCATAATCGAACAGTCATCACTTTTGCCGGAGGGCCGCGAGTGGTTCAGTTCGCGGCTCTGAAATTAATAATCAAAGCGGCTGAGCTGATTGATATGTCAAAACACAAAGGAGAGCATCCACGCATGGGTGCGGTTGATGTTTGTCCGTTTGTGCCTTTCCGCGGCGTTTCTATGGAAGATTGCGTTAAATTAGCTCGGGGATTGGCTAAGTCGGCTAATCGACTAGATCTGGCCGGATATCTCTATGAATGTGCGGCAATAAGTCCGGAGAAAACAAAGCTGTCAAACATTCGTGCTGGGGAATACGAAGGACTTGAAGAAAAGCTAAAAAAACTGGAATGGTTTCCGGATTTTGGTCCGGCGGAATTCAATCCTAAGTTTGGGGTAATGGCCATCGGGGCCAGAGACTTTTTAATTGCTTTCAATGTCAATCTGGAAACTTTAAGTTTAGACATAGCCGCGCGGATTGCCCGCATTATTCGCGGTTCGGGTGGCGTATGGGAATTTAATGGAGTTAGGGAGTCGGTTTCCGGAATGCTTTCCACTGTCCATGCAAAAAAGATTGACACAAGACAGAAGGGCTACGTGCAAGTTTCCACAAATCTTTGTGATTACAAAAAACACGGCCTTTCGGTAACTTTTGGAATCATAAAAAGTATCGCCGAATCATATGCCGTCGGCGTGCATAGCAGCGAGATTGTCGGGCTACTGCCGCGTGACGCTCTAAAGGATGTATCGCTTGAATATTTGCAGCTGAAAGATTTTAATCCCCAAAAACAAATCATTGAGGAGGCGTTGGGATTATGGCTCAGGAAATAGCAAAACAGATGGTTGAAGAGTTTTTGGGGGATCTGGCCTCAGATTCTCCGGGTCCCGGTAGCGGGAGCGCCGTGGCGGTAGTTGCCGCTAAGGCTGCTGCCCTAGTGGCGAAAGTTTGTCGATTAACCATCGGCAAGTCAGA
>PFOG01000065.1:0-641 GCA_002792395.1 Candidatus Portnoybacteria bacterium CG_4_10_14_0_2_um_filter_44_20
AGTCCCCCTCTCTGTTTTGTCATACCATCCAAAGCAATATTTACTCCCACAGAATCAATTTTATTGCCCTCTTTTGCCAAAAGTATTTTTGAGGCAACCATACCAATGTTCTCATCTTTTTCTGCGACAGCCACTAATTCTTTAAGCCAATTTCTATCAACTACCGTGTCGTTATTGAGAGTGGCAATATATTCTCCCTTGGATATTTCAAAACCCTGATTGTTCGCCTTTGCAAAACCAAGATTTTCCTGATTCTTTATAATTTTAACTTCGGGAAAAAATTTTTTAGCGCGGGAAACAGAATTATCCGTCGATCCATTGTCTATTAAAATAATTTCAAAGTTTCTACAAGTTTGTTCCCTTAACGATTCAAGACAATCTTCTAAAAATTTCTCGCCATTCAAGTTCGGGATAATAATCGATACTAAAGGTTTAAACATTTGAAAGGAAGGCTTGCAAAAATTATTTTCCCAAAACGTAGATAATCCATACGCCAAAGACTATAAAAGAAGTGCCAACAATTCTCCATACTTGCATGCTTTCTCCCAAAAAAAGCCAGGACACGAAAAATAACAGAACATATCCAACGCCAGTTAGTAATGGAAAGGCAAAAGTTAAATCATATTGAGACAAAACAAATA
>PFOG01000065.1:654-1400 GCA_002792395.1 Candidatus Portnoybacteria bacterium CG_4_10_14_0_2_um_filter_44_20
GCCCACTGCCGAAAAGCAAAGGCCGATTAAAATGGACTTGTTTTGAATCACGTTAAAGACGAAATCAAAAACATCGCTTATCCGCGTTATTTTGATGTCGCCAAACTTCATTGCCCCTTTTTTCAAAAAAGCTTGCCCGGCAAGAGAAAAAATGACAACCAGCGATATTAAGAAAAGAGTTCTTATCATTTTAAGCTCGAGAATATTTTGAAACATTTTATTGGGGTCTAGAAAATATTTTTGCAAAATAAATTATCAAATTAAAGTATAACAATTGCGCCGCCAATAAACAACCGCCTGTTCGTAAAATCAACAGATAAAATCCATTATTTTCCCCGCTCGCCTGACCCATGAATATTGCCTAGCATCTTCGTGTGCCCGTTGGGACAGCTTTTCTCTCAATGGCCGGTTATCGATCAACCACCCGATCTTTTCCGCTAAATCCTGGGGATTGCCCGCCTCAAAGAATAAACAATTTTCTTCATTTAGTATTGTCCTGATGCTTGGCAGGCTCGGCGCGACAATTGCCTTACCGGCGGCTAAAAATTCAAAAAGCTTGATTGGGGAAGTGGTCGCAGCGTATCTGGCCTCATCCGGCGCGGTAATAACCAAAATGTCTAAGGCCCTTAAATATAAAGGAATTTTTTTATATTCCACCTGCCCGACAAAAACAACGCTTTCGGGCGAAACGCCCCACCCCCCGAGTTCAGACTTATATTTTTCAATCAACTCGTTCGGTCCGCCGA
>PFOG01000126.1 GCA_002792395.1 Candidatus Portnoybacteria bacterium CG_4_10_14_0_2_um_filter_44_20
TTTTAAAAGTCGTCCAGATTGCGCTTAGCTTGAGAACCGTTCTCCCTAGTTGGTTAGATTTTAAATTAATTTCTCCGCTCATATCAGTTTTTTCTGTTTGCGAATCGCGGAAACTTCAGCCTCGATTGTTTTAATAAATTCCTTGGCGGTCCTTATTGAATTTTCCGCTTCGGTCTTAGAAATCATCATACCGATGCCGTAAATCAAATAATTTCTTTTCCGCTTCATCTTTCTAAACTTTTCTACCAGTAATTTATACTCCTTGCCAAAATATAATTCACAAAACCTGATGGTTGTGAAGTGCGATCCGACCGTCCGCGGCCTAACACCCAAAGCGAACATTAGAGCGCGGCTGGCCAGAATCATCGCGTCATAGGCTTCCTTGAAAACAGATTCCTCTATGCCGTTATTGGTCAAAATCTCGGACGCCTTGAGCGATTTGCGCGCCTTAGCCAAAACCCCGTCAACCTCTTTAATGCTAACTTTCTTTTCCCGCAGGATTTTATCTTTTAACAATATTTTCCAGGTCATCTTGTCCGCCAACAATAAATACTTTTGGCTTGGCAATTATTTCTTCCAGGAAAACTTCTTTCTGGGCCAATCCTTTTTTGAAGTCTTCCGGAGAAAAAATATTATAATTTATTTCCCGCCTTAATTCTTTTTCAAGCGAAGAAATTTTGGAAAGCAGGGCGCTTTCGTCAATCCTGCCGATTATCATCAGATCAATATCGCTAAAACTATCTTCTTTTCCGCCGGCGAACGAACCAAAAACAAAAGCTGTCCGAATTCCAGCGATTTTCCGCAGGTTTTCCCTTAACCGCGCTTCCAGACCAATGGTTTTAGAAACTATTTTTTTTAATTCCTCGAAAACAAACGATTTTTTATTCAGAAAATAATAAACCTGATTACCGGCTTTTTCCCTCGCAAACAGTCCCGCTTCCGCCAAGGACACGAGTTCGCGCCGGATATTACCGACAGGAAGACTCAAAATTCTTTCCAGTTCGCGCAAATAATATCTTTTATCCGGATCGGCAAAAAACAGCTGTAGAATTTTTTGCCTGGCTTTGGATTTTGTTAATTTAAAGATGTCCATATTTTGTAGTCTAAATATACTACAATTGTAGTCAACTATGACAACAGCGTCAAGATGACACTATCGTTTGATAATCCCAAAATCCTTCCTCGATGAAAATCCGGGCGGTTGCAAGTTGGGATA
>PFOG01000181.1 GCA_002792395.1 Candidatus Portnoybacteria bacterium CG_4_10_14_0_2_um_filter_44_20
AAAATCACCGCGAACGAAAAAAACGCCGGAGCGTTAAGAGAGAAAATTTGAACATATGATTTTCGGATTGAGCCCTGCCGGCGGGAAGAACAACTTGCGGAGATATTAACACAGAGACATTATTTGTCAAGTTTGCGGAAACAAAAAACGCCTTCGCGGGCGTTTTCGCAACAATTCTCAATATAAATATACGGATTACTTGACCGCCAATAACTCCCTTAATTCTTTCATCTGCGCTTCTAGTCTTTCGATTCTTTGCTTATGATCAACCAATATTAATTTCTCGATTCTATCGAACCGCTCATTGACTTCCCCGAATCTCTTGTCCACCCCCTCAAACCCTTTCTGCACCATGCGCCCCATTTCGTCGAACCGCTCATCAACCCTGCGCCCCGCCTCGTTAAACTGCTTATCAACTCTATCAAATTGCTTATCGATTTTAGCAAACTGTCCATCAACCTTGTCAAACCCCCCCTGCATCACTTTGGACAAATCTTCAATTGTAGTTTTTTTCTTATTCGCCATCATTTTAATTATATGACAACGTCGTCTCACCCGTCAAATTTGCCAACTTCGATAGAATATTAAAGAAATGATGCTCGCCGTAAAAATCGCTACTCCAAAATCCCATCTAAATTAACATCGTAAAGAACACTTTCCTGAACTAAGCGGTAATTGAAAATTTCGCCATTGGAAAACCAATGTTCGATTTCCTGTTCGGCCTCGCCAACCGAACCGGATGCGTGAATTAAATTACGCACCGCCCTTTTGTCCACGTCGGACCGCTCGTAGGAATCTAAGACAAAATCACCCCGAATCGTTCCGACATCCGACGTCAACGGCTCGGTGCCGCCGGTCAGCTTCCGAACAATCGCCACCGCGTGCAAACCTTGCCAAATCATCGGAATAACCGGCCCGCTCGATAGATATTTCTTCAGCTTTTCCAGGGTCATCCCCGACATTTCCAGCGGGTCGTCAGTCGGTGGCTCTAATCCTTTGTCTTGATAGCCCTTAATCGACTTTTCTCCGTTCTTCTGGCGCCAGCTCGGGTCGAGCGTGTAATGTTTTTCGATTTGCTCCATGGTCGGAACGACCATTTTAACGGCGACCAGCTTTAATCCCGCCCGCTCAAAACGCTTGACGATTTCTCCTATCAAGCTACGCTGTATCCCGTCCGGCTTTATTATAACCAATGTTTTTTCCGTGATTTGTGCCATAAAATTTGTTGATTAATTTAGCTTGATTTCATTTTATCTTTTTGAAAGACTTTTTGCAATCGTTATTGTGAGCGGGACGCTCACGCAAGCTATGCTTAATTGTGAGCGGGACGCTCACGCAAGCTATGCTTAATTGTGAGC
>PFOG01000182.1:0-226 GCA_002792395.1 Candidatus Portnoybacteria bacterium CG_4_10_14_0_2_um_filter_44_20
CGCCTGTAAAATATCGGGGCATGGCGGACGAAAAGCATATTTCAGCGTGCGTCCAAAAACACAGACACACAAGCAATCCGTGCGCTGAAAACGCCAATCTTGAGTGGCACCACTGACCCGGTAGAACTCGTAAACGTGGACCCCCCGCGTCCAGCCCTCATCAATAAACGCGCCAAAGAGCTCATCGCAGAGCTCCTGCACATTCTCGGGGGTCAACAAAGACTGG
>PFOG01000182.1:443-1376 GCA_002792395.1 Candidatus Portnoybacteria bacterium CG_4_10_14_0_2_um_filter_44_20
CTTTTTCCGCTTAAAAAGCCGTTTTGAGCGGCGTGTGTTGGTTTTTTGAGGCCGTTAGATATTAAATATCTGCTCCATTAGGCGACGGTTTCTTTCCGGCAACATAGAGATCGTATCGCAATAGCTTGTCGCGGCAATATCCGCCCCAACAATAAGCTTTGCGGTTTTCTCCGGTAAACTCTGGCCGGTTTCTTCCAGGTAAACGAAACTCTCGTCTTTCAGCCGCCTGATCGCCGCTTTTAGGGCGCGTAGGTCATTTAATATTGGCCGTAACGAACCTCCGGCAAACCCGGAAACGCCGCACCGCAGAATCATCCATGTCGCCTTAACAGAAGACTCCGCTATCCTTAGTTTTCCTTCCGGACTTTTGATAATAGCGGCAAGCCTTTCTTCCGTCTCGTTCATTTCCTCTCCTTTACTTTTTCGTATTTCCTTCCGGTTTTCTTGCAATTGACACTTAGCTTATTATACTCAAAACTCTTTTTCGCGCAATATGTACGTATGTTACCGCATCCCAAGCTAATTTATCAGGGCACGTGGCTAACGGCTCAACGTGATTTTCCGTTGAGCCGTTTAAACAGCGAAGCCCAAATTCAACTAAAAAACCGCCTACAGAGCGTTTTTTCAATACAAGCGCACGCTTGGAGACAAAGTTGAAACGTTTATTGTGCTAAATTAAATTTCCCCACTCCGCATCAACCATTTCTCCTGCGGATAACTTTGTTCGGGAGTGCGTCTCGAATAAACGAGGGACAAAAAGCCCGGCAAGACTGCCGGGAATTTTTATTTTATGCTTGGTTGATAGCCGAGTTTGCCGAGGACAGACCTCAATACATTTATTTAAAATACTATTCCCAGAATTTCTTCAGTTCGTCTTTCAAATCGTCGCGGTCCATCGCGTAGGTCAAGACCGTTTTCAGATAATTAAGCGGG
>PFOG01000034.1 GCA_002792395.1 Candidatus Portnoybacteria bacterium CG_4_10_14_0_2_um_filter_44_20
CCAGATGCGGATTTTTTTGGATTCTGTATCAAGCGTGGAATGACAGAGCAAAAAATATGGAAGCTGAATCAATGAAGTTATTGGCCGCCGCTATCGTTATCGGCGTCGGCGCCATCGGACCTAGTTTGGGAATCGGATTGATCGGCTCGAAGGCCGTTGAAGCCATCGGCCGCAATCCCGAGGCAACGTCAAAGGTTCAGACCGCGATGATTTTGGCCATCGTTTTCGCCGAAGCAATCGCAATCTACGCGTTGGTGGTGGCTTTGATCCTGAAGTTCGTATAAAGCGCGATGCTAATAAACTAATACATGCGAATTATACTAATATTCGTATCATTGGCATGTTTGTTCGTATCATTCGCATCGCAATTAGATGGAAGGATCGTCTTTAACTGCCCAATTGGGAATTGATTGGCGTCTGCTTTTAAGCCAAGCGGTTAATTTTATATTACTTGTGATTGTTTTGCGGCTTTTTGTTTACAAGCCGGTTTTGAATATTTTGCAGAAAAGGCGGGAGAAAATTGAGGAGGGTGTAGCCAAAACGGAAGAGGCCGACGTGCGTTTACGCAAGGTTGATGATATTGCCAAAAAAAAGGTAAAAGAAGCCGAGGGTGAGGCAATCGGCATTATTAAAAACACCGAAGAAAGGGCCCAAAAACTTGAGGGCGAATTGGTCCGGCAAGCCAAAGAAAAACAAGTTCAGATGATGGAAAAAATGTCGGCGGATGTCGAGAGGGAAAAAGAGCAAGTAAGGACGGAGATGGAAAAAGAGGCGGTTGATTTGGTCAAGAGAGCGTTGGTTAAAACTGTTGAGCTTGAACCGGAGAAAATCGACGAAGAGCTGATTCGAAAAGCCGTCGAGCAAATTGGTTAATATGAAATATTCTCCACAAATTTATGCCAAAGCGTTCAGTGGGGTCGCTGCTAAGCCTTCTGCGAAGAGCGATGTTTTGGTGAAGAATTTACTGGCTTTAATAAAGAAAAATAACGACCCGCATCTGTTGAAAAAAATTTACGCGCGGGCGGAAAAATTGGTGCGCGAGCAAATCGGCAAACGGAAAATTGTTATTGAAACAGCCAGGCCAATTGAAAATGTGGACAAAGTTATTGGGAAAATCATTAAGAAAGATGATATTTTTATTGAGAAGATTAACCCGGATTTAATCGCGGGGATAAAAGTAGTTGTTAACGATGAAATGCAGTTCGACGGCTCAATGCAGAAAAAAATCAAGAACTTGTTTTCTTAATTAAATAAATTGTCATTCCGTGCTTGACACGGAATCCAGAAATTATATGCGCCGGATTCCCGCTTTTCGCCCTTCGGGTGACCACCCGTAGGTGTGGCGCGGGAATGACAAAAAAACTAATGAGTTACGAAATCATCGAAAAATTAAAAAGAGAAATTGAGGGTTACGAGGAAGATTCGAAGTGGGAGGAAGTTGGTGAAGTGATTGAGGTTGGCGACGGGATTGTGAAAATTTTGGGACTGAAAAATGTTCTGAGCCAGGAATTGTTGAATATTGAAACAAGCGAGGGTGATAGGCGGGCGGTGGCTTTGAATTTAGAAGAGGAAAGCGTTGGGGCCTTGGTTCTCGACGATTATTTATCGGTAAAAAGCGGAGATTTGGTTAAGAAAACTGATAGTGTTTTATCAATTGAAGTGGGCGAGGAAATGGTTGGCCGGGTTGTCGACCCCTTAGGCAATCCGTTGGATGGGCGGGGCCCAATTTTCCCTTCGACAAGCTCAGGGCAAGTTCCGGGGAGTAAAAAAGAGAGACGAAATCTGGAATACAACGCGCCGAATGTTTTAGAGCGGGAGCCGGTCAATACTCCTTTGCATACTGGTTTGAAATCGATTGATTCGATGATACCGATTGGCCGTGGGCAAAGGGAATTGATAATCGGCGACAGACAAACCGGCAAAACCGCCATTGCTCTGGATACGATAATCAACCAGAAAAATGATACAACCCGGCGACGACCGATTTGTATTTACGTGGCTGTTGGGCAGAAAGAATCAAAAATCGCGAAGATAGTTGAAACACTGAAAGAATGCGGGGCAATGGAGTATTCGATCGTTGTTTCCGCCTCTGCTTCGGCTCCAGCCGCCCTGTGGTATCTGGCGCCTTTTGCCGGTTGCGCGATAGGGGAATACTTCAGAGATAAGGGCGAAGACGCGCTGGTTGTCTATGATGATTTATCCAAACACGCTTGGGCTTATCGGCAGGTTTCTTTGCTGTTGCGCCGTCCGCCCGGCCGCGAAGCTTATCCGGGAGATGTGTTCTATCTTCATTCGCGGCTTTTGGAGCGCGCCGCGAAATTGTCGCAAGAAAAAGGCGGCGGTTCATTAACTGCTTTGCCGATTGTCGAAACGCAGTTGGGTGATGTGACTGCCTATATTCCGACTAACATCATTTCGATTACCGACGGGCAAATTTATCTCGAAAGCGATTTGTTTTATCAGGGTATCAGGCCGGCTCTCAATGTCGGCTTGTCGGTTTCGCGCGTCGGTTCAAAGGCGCAAACAAAAGCGATGAAAAAGGTGGCCGGAAAATTGCGTTTATCCCTGGCGCAGTTTCGAGAACTGCAGGCTTTCGTTCAGTTCTCTTCCGACGTTGACGAGACGACAAAAAAAAGGATTCGCCAAGGCCAGATCATAACCGAGATTCTGAAGCAAAGCGATTTGGCTCCGTTATCTTTCGAAAAACAAGTCGTGGTTTTTTACGCGGTTTTGAACGATTATTTTGATGCCATTGGAATCAATGACATAAAAAAGATCGAAGAAGAATTTATTGATTATCTGGATAAGTTGCACGACGAAGATATTTTGAGGCCGATCAGAAAAAAGGGAGAGTTGACTGATGGAATAGAAAATAAATTAAAGGAAGCGACGGGGAGGTTTGTAAAAAATTTAGAAATAAAAAAATAATGGCTGATAAAAATTTTGAAATTATTGCCCGGCTGGTATTTTTGAAGAATAACAAGATTTTATTTTGTAAACAAAAAACGGAAAAAACGGAAGATTACTATTTTTTGCCGGGTGGCCATGTTGAATTTGGAGAATCAGCGAATGATTCCATTGGTCGCGAAATAGAAGAAGAATTGGGCGCCGCGGCGAGTGAAGTTTCTTTTATCGGCGCGGTTGAGAATATCTTTTCCGATGAAGGCGGAAAACACCACGAATTGAATTTAGTTTTCTCGGCGAAATTAGATAGAGAAGACGTAGAATCGTTGGAAAATCATCTTGAATTCGCGTGGGTTGATACGACCGATCTTGATGGCCAGGAAATTCTCCCGATTAGTTTGAAAAATTCTTTGATAAAATGGCTGGAAGATAAAAAGATATTTTGGGCGAGTCAAAAGGAATAAATTTATGGAAAGTTTGCAAAAAACAAAAAATCGAATATCGAGCGCCAAGAATATCAACCAAATAACCAAGGCGATGGAGCTGGTGGCGGCGACGAAGATGCGGAAGAGCCAAGCGATCGCGCTGAGCTCGCGGGCGTACGCCTACGCGGCTTTGGATTTTTTGGCCAATCTTTCCAAGTTAGAGGAAGCAGTTTTGCCTCCTTTGCTGCAGAAGCGCGAGATCAAAAAAACCGCGTTTGTGGTTGTTGCTTCGGATAAAGGTTTGGCCGGTTCCTTTAATAGCTCGGTCTTCCGGACTTTTGAAAAATATCTTGTTGAGAATAAAATTGATATTTTTAATGATAATTATTCTTTTATTGCTTTTGGCCAAAAATCGGCTAATTATTTACAGAGAAAAAAAGTAAAAATTGCCAATGTGTTCGCGAAGCTGGGCGATTTCACTCAACTGAGTGAAACGAGACAACTGGCTGATTTCTTAAGTAATGGCTACTTGACGAAACAATGGGATAGGGTTTTGGTCTTTTCGATGAATTTTAGAACTGCTTTGCGCCAGGAGGTTTTGATCAGGCAAATCCTGCCGGTAGAGTTTGAAGTACTGAAAAAAACTATTAAAGAGATAGTGCCTGAGACTGGTAAGTTTTCCGAGTTGCGTGAAAATAACAACACCTCCCCCAGCCCCTCCTCAACTGAGGAGGGGAGGAGTAGAATAATCGACTATTTGGTCGAGCCATCGCCGGAAATTGTTTTAAAGGAACTGGCGCCGCACCTGATTGAGATGCAAGTTTACCACATTATCTTGGAGGCCAATGCTTCGGAACACGCGGCGCGGCGGATGGCAATGAAAAACGCTTCCGACAACGCGGAAAAATTAGTTGGCGACTTAACGTTGATCTATAATAAGTCTCGCCAAGCGGCGATTACGCGGGAAATAATCGAAATAACGGCGGGAGCGGAAGTGTTATAGGCGCTCCGAAATATAAATACGAAATATAAATAAGTACGAATATACAAAATATTTTAGTGTCATTCTGACCCCGCGCTTGATGCGGGGGAAGAAGCTTACGCTGCGGAAGCATAAAAGTTATGAGATCCTTCCCCGCCAACTGGCGGGTCAGGACGACAAAAAGAATAATAAAAAATTACAGAATTACACATATTAAGAATCTGTATATCTGTAAAATCTGTAGTCTGTAACTTTATGAAAACTGGCAAAATCATTCAAATAATCGGTCCGGTCGTGGATGTGGAGTTCGGGGAGGGAGAAAGGCTCCCGGAAATTTATAACGCGCTTAAAGTGAAACACGGCCAAAACGAGCTGACTTTTGAAGTCGTTAAACATCTGGAACCGGGCAGGGTCAGGGCGATTTCAATGCAGTCAACCGATGGCCTTAAGAGGGGATTGGAGGTTTTGGATACCGGCAAGAAGATCGAGGTGCCGGTCGGGCCGGAAATCCTGGGCAACCTTTTTAATCTGCTCGGCCAGCCGCTTAATGCCTGCGATAAAAAATTTAATAAATTCTATCCGATTCATCGCGAGGCGCCGCCATTAACCGAACAATCGACTAAAACCGAAGTTTTTGAAACCGGCATTAAGGTTATTGATTTAATCGCGCCATTCATCAAGGGCGGAAAAGTCGGTTTATTTGGCGGCGCCGGAGTCGGAAAAACAGTTTTGCTGATGGAGCTTATTCGTAATGTGGCTGAAGTTGGCGGCAGCGTTTCGGTTTTTGCCGGCGTGGGTGAAAGAACACGAGAGGGGAATGATTTATATCTTGAGATGAAAGAGTCTGGCGTTATCAACAAAACCGCTTTGGTCTTTGGCCAGATGAATGAAGTGCCAGGCGTCCGGGCGCGTGTTGCTTTGAGCGCCTTATCGATGGCGGAATATTTCCGCGATGAGGAAAAGAAAGATGTTTTGCTGTTCATTGATAATATCTTTCGTTTTTCTCAAGCCGGTTCAGAGGTTTCCACTTTGCTCGGCCGGATGCCTTCGGCTGTCGGTTATCAGCCGACCTTGGCTTCCGAAATGGCTGAATTGCAGGAGAGAATCACCTCAACTAAAAATGGTTCGATTACTTCGGTGCAGGCGATTTACGTGCCGGCCGACGACATAACCGACCCGGCGCCGGCCACGACTTTTTCACACCTGGATTCAACGATTGTTTTGTCGCGTTCTTTAACCGAAATCGGAATTTATCCGGCTGTCGACCCGTTATCTTCCAACTCGAGCGCCTTGGCTCCAAAGATCGTCGGCGAAGAACATTATTCTGTTGCGCGGGAAGTGCAGAAAACCTTGCAGCGGTACAAAGAGCTTCAGGATATTATCGCGATTTTGGGCATCGAGGAATTGTCGGCTGATGACCGCAAAACCGTTGACCGGGCCAGAAAAATCCAGAGATTCTTATCACAGCCGTTCAATGTCGCCGAAACATTCACCGGCCGCGAAGGAAAATATGTTAAATTGGAAGATACGGTTCGGGGTTTTAAAGAAATTTTGGAAGGAAAACACGACGATGTTCCCGAAGAAGCGTTTTATCTCAAAGGGGGCATTGAAGAAATCAAGGCGCAATAAATCCGAAGCACGAAATCCGAAATCCGAAACAAATCAAAAATTCTAAATTCAAATTATCAAAACACGCCATTTCGAATTTTGGTAATTTGAAAATTCGATATTGTTTCGAGTTTCGAGATTCAATATTCGAATTTTCGGTGAAGTTATCTGTTTATTCCCTAAAAAAAATATTATACGAGGGTGATGCCAAGTCTATTAACTGTCAGACAATTGGCGGGGAAGTCACCATTTTGGATAAACATCGTCCGTTCGTGTCAACCTTAAAAGAGGGCGTGATTAGAATTTTGGACGGAGAAAATAAAGCCCATTATGTTAATGCCAAATCGGGTTTTGTGGAGGTTATGCCGACTAACGAAGTTCGGTTCATCGTTGAGGAGCGATAAATTCTTGTGGGTATCAATGAATTTTACGCGAGTTATAAACGTTTCGATTTATGAATTACGATTTATGATTTAAGAGCTTGCGATCTTACTCGATGCCCCACGCCAAAGAGGAATGATTCGTAAATCTTAAATCCTAATTCTTAAATCTTACTTAACTATGGAGGAACAAAATAAAATATTAGCTTACAAATCTCCGAAAGAACATTATACCGCCGACGCTTGTATCGTCTGGTGTTTTGACGACAGATTCACCGGTCTTTTGGAAGAATTTGTTAAAAGTCGTGGATATAAAAATTATGATTTGGTAAAAATCGCCGGTGGCGCTAAAACATTGGCATCTCCCGAGAATGAGGCTGATCGTCTGTTTGTTTTGAAGCAGATTCGTATCTCAATAAATCTGCATGGCACTAAACATGTAATTTTAATGTGCCATGAAGATTGCGGCGCGTACGGCGGGAAGGCGTCATTCACAAGCGATAGCGAGGAGCTTGAGAGAATCAACAATGATCTAAAAGAGGCGGATCATATTTTAAAGAATAATCTTCCTGAAGACGTAAGGGTAGAAATTATTTTCGCGGATTTCGAAGGGATAAGCCAGATTTAGCGATAGAGAAAATCGATGTATTCGAGCTTTGTTTAAAGCTCTCTGCAGAATTGCGGGGA
>PFOG01000179.1 GCA_002792395.1 Candidatus Portnoybacteria bacterium CG_4_10_14_0_2_um_filter_44_20
AATCTTTTCCTGCTGACTCAATGATCGCGAAGATCCACCGGATCGTCAGAGAGGTTGTTCCCCGTTTCGATAAAGACGATGAATTCGGCCGGCACATAGAGAATTTATCCGGCTTCGTTCATAATTATGAAAGCGTTTTTTTGAAAAAGGTGGGTTTGTCGCGTTGGTTTGATCGATATTTTGAATTCTAAAAAAGAGACCGAGAAATGGGGAGGCGGCATCTATGAAAAAAATCGTGCTTTGTGTGCCGAATATCAGTGAGGGTAAAGATTGCGAAAAGATTAATTTAATCGCTTCTGTAGTGGAGATGCCGGGAAGTAAATTGCTGGACATGAGTTCTGACACCAATCATAATCGTTCAGTTATTACTTTTGGTGGCGAGCCGGAGGCGGTCAAGCAAGCAGCTTTTAATCTGATAAAGAAGGCCGCGGAATTAATCGACATGTCCAAACACAAGGGTGAGCATCCACGCATGGGTGCGGTTGACGTTTGTCCTTTTGTGCCCGTAGCTGGAATGACAATGCAAGAATGTGCAAGATTAGCCTGGGAATTGGGTTGGGCGGTTGGCTGCGATTTGGGTCTGTCCGGTTACTTCTACGGTTATGCGGCAAAAAAGCCGGAGCGGAAGAAATTATCCGACATCCGTGCAGGAGAATACGAAGCGCTTCCGAAAAAATTGGAAAAACCGGAATGGCGTTTTGATTTTGGCCTGCCGGAATTTAATCCTTCTTTTGGAGCCACAGTTATTGGCGCCAGAGATTTTCTGATCGCGTTTAACGTCAATCTGCGAGGCGATGATCTTGATTTGGCTCGTGCGATAGCCAGAACCGTTCGCGGTTCCAGTAATGGCATTTTTTCAAATGTACAGGCGCTGGGAATCGATACTAGGGAAAAAGGGTATGTTCAGGTCTCGATGAATTTGTTGAATTACAAAATTGATCCGATAGCCGAAGTTTTTCAGGCCATAAAAAACTTTGCGGTAGTCTTTGATGCCGAAATACATAGCAGTGAAATTATCGGTCTGGTGCCGCGTGATGCCCTACGGGGTGTTTCCATTGAGTATTTGCAGCTTAAAGATTTCGATCCGCAAAGACAGATAATTGAAGAAGCACTTGGGTTATAAGAAAGGGGAGAATTATGCCTATTTTTAAGGAGAAATCCCAGAAAGCTGTTGTCTGGATTCGGGATGGAGTT
>PFOG01000009.1 GCA_002792395.1 Candidatus Portnoybacteria bacterium CG_4_10_14_0_2_um_filter_44_20
TACGTAATTCAATGCGGCTGCCGAAAACCGCAGCCCGGCATGATTAAGAAAGCAGAAAAAGATTCTAATATCGACCTGAAAAATTCTTATATGATCGGCGATTCGCTTAGAGACGTGCTTTGCGGTAAAAATGCCGGGACAAAAACCATTTTAGTAGGAAGTGAAAAAAAATATCGGAAAAAATTGCACGGAAAAATTGATCAGAAAATGCGGCTTCCCGACCATTTTGCCAAAAGTTTATACCAAGCGGTAAAATTTATCTCATAAACGCGGATATCAGCGTGTGTCCGCGCTATCGTTATCTATCTGCGCGTATCCGCGCGCAAAAAAATGATAATTTCAAAAACGCCATTGCGAATAAGCTTTGTCGGCGGCGGCACGGATTTGGAAGCTTTCTACCGACACACTCCGGGTATGGTAGTCAGCACCGCGATCGACAAATATATTTATATCTGCGTTAAAAAACATTTCGACGGCGGCAGTTTTTTACTTAAATATTCCGAGATTGAAGAAGGAACAGACATTAATAAAATAAAAAACGACCTGATAAGAGAGGCCATGAGACACACCGGGGTGGTCGGTGTGGAAATTGTTTCCATGTCGGATGTGCCGGTTACCGGCGTCGGGCTCGGCTCTTCAAGCAGCTTCATCGTCGGCCTTCTCAACGCGCTCTATGCCCACAAAGGAGAATATAAATCCCCCGAAGAATTAGCAAAAGACGCCTGTAAAATAGAGATAGAAATTCTTGGTAAGCCAATCGGCAAACAAGACCAATATATTGCCGCCTATGGCGGCTTGCGATCGCTTGCTTTTCATAAAAGCGAAAAGGTGGTCTCAAAAATAATACCGATGGAAGAAGGGCAAAAAAAAGAATTGGATTCTAATTTATTGCTATTTTTCACGGGCAAAACACGGCAAGCCGACACCATTCTTAAGAAACAACGGGCCAACACAGGAAAGAAGCTGGATCCATTAGAAAGAATGCGGAATATGGCAAAAAAAATGGGGGAACGTCTCTCCAATAACCGCTTAGACCAATTTGGAGAATTGCTTCATGAAAACTGGCTGGAAAAAAAGCAACTGGCGGGGGGAATAACAGATCCAAATATTGATATGCTATATCAGAAAGCGATTGACGCCGGCGCCTTGGGCGGTAAGATATGCGGAGCGGGCGGCGGCGGATTTTTCCTTTTTTATTGTCTGAAAGAAAAACAAAACGCTGTTCGCGACGCCTTGTCCGAATTAGAAGAAATGACCTTTAACTTTGAGCCAACCGGAAGCAAAATAATACATAATACATTTTAAATATATAACAAAAAATATGCCAAA
>PFOG01000099.1 GCA_002792395.1 Candidatus Portnoybacteria bacterium CG_4_10_14_0_2_um_filter_44_20
CATCCGGATATCAAGCTGATTATTATTGGTGATGGTCCAGAGCGGTTAAATTTGGAAAAAGAGCTGGCGCAGGAGATATCGGAGAACCGGGTTATATTTTTGGGTTGGATTCCTAATCGGGAAATGGTTGATTATTATGGTTTAGCCGATGTTTTTTTAATGCCCTCAGAAGAAGAAGGTTTTCCGAGAGTGCTTTTGGAAGCGATGGCAGCCGGTTTGCCCTTTGTCGCATATGATGTCGGCGGGGTCAAAGAGATTACGCCATCAGCTTTTTCTTCCAATATTTTGCCGGCGGGTGATATAAAACAATTCGCGTCAGCGGTTGATAAAATCCTGTCGTGGGACAAGTATGAATTGACGAAATGGCAAACCGTTGCCGCCCTTTGGGTTTCGCGTTTCGAGACCAAAAAAGTGGTCAAGAAGTTTTTGTCATTTTTTAGCTAACAAAACATGGATGCGGCTGAGGTTAAAGAAATCTATAATAGACAAGTGAAAACAAAATTAGGCGGCGATTATGAGCATCGCCGCTGGTTTTCGAACGATTTGAAAAAAGCGGGTTACGAGATGACCAGGCGGGTGGTCGAATGGCACTGCCTGGAAAAAATAGAGCTTTTAGAAGATTGTTTGGAGCTGGGGTCGGGAGCGGGAACCTGGACAAAGTTGTTTTTAGAAAAATGTCCTGACGCTAAATTTGATCTGGTGGATATTTCCGGCGAGATGCTCGATCAGGCGAAGGAAAATCTTGGTTCCTATCAAAATATCAGATATTTTGAGGCGGACTTTCTTGATTTTAAGCCAGACAAACAATACGATTTGTTTTTTTCCAGCCGGGCGTTGGAATATGTTCCCGATAAAAAGAGAGCGGTTTTGAAAATCGCTGGCTTATTGAGAAGCGGCGGCCGGGGATTTATTATTACCAAAACGCCAAAATATTTACGGGCCAGAGTTTTTGGCCGGAAAATCCCGAGATTACATCAAGGCCAGATAGCGCCCCGAAAGTTAAAACAGCTTTTGTCTGAAGCCGGTTTTAAAAATATCGCAATCTATCCAGCAACAATGAGTTTTCCCTTATTCAAGTCGCCGAAATTAAATCGGTTGTTATTCAAGGTATTTTATAAGCATGGGCTGAATTTTTTAAGCCAGTTTTTTTCCGAGTCGTATTGTGTGAAGTTTGAGAAATAATTTTTCTATCGTCTATCGGCCACGGTTACGATGCCCGTTTCGTGAGACGTTAGGCGGCCACGGCTAACAAAATTCAATGGAACAAAATAGAAAAAAACCAATCACAAGCTTTAGGGATTTAGAAGTTTATCAGAATACTT
>PFOG01000081.1 GCA_002792395.1 Candidatus Portnoybacteria bacterium CG_4_10_14_0_2_um_filter_44_20
CTGTCAACCAGGGCATATCATGCAAAAGTTGCGAGATACGCCCGGAAAAAGGAGTAATTGAGTCAGGAACCTCGACAAACCGGTCGGGGTTAAGACGAAAAATCGCATTAGCAAAATGTCTGGAAATAAATTCAACCGGATTGCGATTGCCGCAGGCGTTGCGCTGATTACGGGCTTCGCGAAGATTAATATAAATATCTGTCGTACCCCCGCTCTTAAGCGGCAGATTTCTGTTATTATCGAGCTTAATAATATCGTAATACAGCAACCCTTCATACAATTCTTTCTGTTCTTCCGGCGTCAACCACGGCGTTAAAGCTCTCGGCATATCGACTCCCCCTTTTCCTATTTTTTATGCATTTTTTTATGCATTTTTCAAAAAACTACTTTACCTTATATCAAACGGGAGGCGCGCTGTCAAACGACGGCGCGAAATACAACCAAATCCTATTTTTTTCTAAACCGCGCCAAAGGTGATAAATTCAGTTTCTTTTTCACGCTTCGGGCAATTCTTCTGAATATCGTGTCCTGCTTAGTTTTATCTCCCCTGATTTCTCTGGCCAGCTCTTCATGAACATCGTCGATGGCGGTATAAATGTTTTCCCGCTCCGACTCCGACCGCAAAAGCTTTCCGTTGACCGTTAAATTAACTTCGAACCGAAAAATGTCGCCGCTCTTATGATGCCGCGTGGTCCGGCTCAGCTCCGCTTCAGCTAAAATCGAATCTGGATTAAAACCCGCTAAAAATTTTTCCAAGTTTTGAATTTTCTCCTCGCAGTAATCCCGAACGGCATTGGTAAGGGCAAAATTATTAGTTTTGATGATGATGCGCATATTTTTAAATTAAATCGATTAGCGAGAACCGTTCTCGAGCTCAGTTCGAGAACGGTTCTCGGCAAATTAAAAGAATTAAAAACTAAAATCCTAAATATCTTACCTCTTCCTCTAATACTATATTATACCTCTTTTTCACTCCATCCTGACAGAGTCTAATTAGGGCGACAACATCTTCCGCTCGGGCGCCGCCCAGATTAACGATAAAATTGGCATGTTCTTCGGGGATCTTCGCGCCGCCGATCTGCTTGCCTTTCAAACCACACTGCTCAATTAAATATCCGGCCGCGATTTTTCCGCTCCTGATTTTTTCAGCCCAATCCGGAAATTGTTCAATCAAAGGATCACTATCTTTCAGCCGATAATTTTTAAAAACACTTCCGGCCGACGGCTGGGGCGGATTCTTCCCTCCCCGCTCTAAAATAATTCCTTTTATTTTTTGTAAAATTTGCTCCTTATTTCCTTTCTCCAAATTTAGA
>PFOG01000157.1 GCA_002792395.1 Candidatus Portnoybacteria bacterium CG_4_10_14_0_2_um_filter_44_20
CCCATCAATGAATTCCTGCCACTCCGCCGGCTCAAGCTCAAAAGTAATCTCAATTTTTGATTGCGAAAGATTTTTTGTTTCGTGTTTCATACTTATATAATATTTAAATCTTAAACACTCTGCTTGTTTCCCGCCAAAATGATCGCTTCCAACACCCACGGATTCCTTAATTTATCTTTCATTGCTTCAATTTCTTCGAAGGTAAACCATTTGGCGTCTAATAGTTCGTCCTCAGGGAATTTCAATTCGCCGCCGACGATCTTTGCTTCAAAAGCGTGCTTAACGGCTTCTTCGGCGGTTTTTTGAAAAATACCGATTTTGCGAATTATCTCAACATCAAAACCAGTCTCTTCTTTTGCTTCTCTGATGGCAGTTTCTTCAAGAGTGTTTCCCTTATCAACTTTGCCGGCCGGTAAATTCCATAGTCCATAGACATGCGGCTTCTTTTCCTGCACTAGTAAATATTTTCCGTCTCTTTTGATCACCGCGCCCGCCGCCACGCCAGCCAACACATATTTGTCTGCGTAATCTTTGGTTGTTCTCGTCTGGAAAGACATTTATACAATTCCGCCATGCGAAAAATGACACTCGGTGTCATGCCGAACTTGTTTCGGCATCTTAAAACGAGAGATCCTGAAATAAATTCAGGATGACTTTTCGGGTCAATTTTATCGCCAGGTGGTGGTTTTTTGCTACTTTTTTGCCATCAAAAAAGTAGACTACCTAGTTTATATCAAGAAACTTACCATCAACAATGCGACGATGTTGATAATCTTAATCATCGGGTTGATGGCCGGACCGGCGGTATCTTTATAGGGGTCGCCAACCGTATCGCCGGTAACCGCCGCCTGGTGCGCGAAAGAACCCTTGCCGCCGTAATTGCCTTCTTCAATATATTTCTTGGCGTTATCCCAAGCCGCGCCGCCGGAAGTCATAGAAATGGCGACAAAAATCCCGGTGACAATCGAACCGACCAAAAGTCCGCCGAGAGCTTCGGGGCCAAGAAACCAACCAACGAGTATTGGCGTCAAAACCGGAATCAAGGCCGGGAAAATCATTTCGCGAATTGCCGCTTTGGTAACAATATCCACACAAGCGCCATAGCGGGGCTTCGCCTGCCCCTCCATGATTCCCTTGATTTCTTTGAATTGCCGACGAACTTCATTCACAACCGCCGAGCCGGCCTTGCCAACTGCGCGCATCGCCAATGAGCTGAAAAAATAGGGAAGCAGACCGCCCAAAAACAGGCCAATTAAAACATGGGGGTCGTTTAATTCAAAAATTATCGCCTTACCACCCTGCTCCAAGAACTCTTGAGTATAAGAGGCGAAAAGAACCAAAGCTGCTAGACCGGCTGAAGCAATCGCGTAGCCCTTGGTTACGGCTTTAGTGGTGTTGCCAACCGCGTCTAAGGCATCGGTTATCTTCCTTACTTCTTCAGGCAAATCAGCCATCTCGGCAATTCCTCCGGCGTTGTCGGTAATCGGACCGAAGGCATCAATAGCCACGATAATACCGGCCATCGAAAGCATGCTCATGGCGGCCACCGCCACTCCATAGATGCCAGCCAGATAGAATGAAATGAAAATACCGGCAGAAATCAAAATAACGGGCAGGGCGGTCGATTCCATAGAAATGGCCAGGCCGGTGATAATATTGGTTCCGTGGCCGGTGGTTGACGCCTCGGCAATGGAGCGGACCGGCCGAAAACTTTTTGAAGTGTAATATTCTGTTATTAAAACCATGCCGGCAGTCACCACTAAACCAACCAGAGCTGAGAGATATAACGGCCACAAACTAAAGGAAATAGAGTCAGCTCCAATAGTAAGATATTTTATAACCGGATAAAAACCCAGGGCCGCCAAAACCGCCGAAGCAACAAGACCTTTATAGAGGGCGCCCATAATGTATTGCTTTCTTCCCAGACGGACGAAAAACATCCCCACTACCGAGGCAATGATAGAAATCGCCCCCAAAGCTAACGGCAACAAAATCGCGTTGGCCAAACCCGGGAAGAGAAGATGTCCCAGAATCATAGCGGCGATAGCGGTTACCGCGTAAGTTTCAAAAAGATCGGCAGCCATGCCGGCGCAATCTCCGACATTGTCGCCGACATTATCAGCAATAACAGCCGGATTACGAGGATCGTCTTCGGGAATTCCTGCCTCAACCTTACCAACTAAATCAGCGCCAACATCAGCACCTTTAGTAAAAATACCGCCGCCTAACCGCGCAAAAACCGAGATCAAACTCCCGCCAAAACCCAAAGCAACCAAAGCCTTGAGGTCATTAGTCAGCCAGTAGAATAACGTCACGGACAAAAGGCCCAATCCCACAACTAACAATCCGGTAACCGCTCCGCCGTCGAAGGCTACCCCCAGCGCCTTTTTCAAGCCGCTTTTGGCCGCTTCCGCCGTCCGGGAATTAGAGCGCACGGCAATGTTCATACCGATGTAACCGGCTAAGGCTGAAGCAACAGCTCCACACAAAAAGCCGATCACCGCCGTGAAACCTAAGGCATAATAAAGCACAATTGAGATAGCGACAGCGACAACCGCCACGGTTCGATACTGCCGGTTGAGATAAGCCTTTGCCCCCTCCCTGATCGCCTGGGCAATTTCCAGCATCTTGCCTTCACCAGCCGGATAACGAAGGATTTTCCGGGCCAGATAGAAAGAAAAGGCGATAGCCAATAAACTGGATAGAAAAGCAAACAAGATAATGCTCATAAATTTCTAATATCTAATTGTCTAATTTTTAATAAAATTCAAAATGTCCAAATGCCAAATAGAATATTTGAAATTTGGTTATTGGGTATTTTATTAGGTGAATTAGGTGAATTAGAAATTAGGTGAATTTTAAAAAAGCGGATTTGGAATTATTTTGCGCTATTCCGTCTTCTCCTCATCTTTTTTCTTCCTTACTGCCCTTTTCTTCTTCGGCTTTTCCTCCCCGCCCAGAGCGAGTCCGCTCCTCGAGTCTGAGCCTCGGAGTCGAAGACCTTGGGCGGATTTTTCTTCCACCCCCTCCTTTTGCCCGCCCTTTTCCTCTACCGCTACAGCCGTTTCGATCTCCGTATCTTTTATCTTCTCTTCTCCTGCCTCCGTCTCCTCCGCCTCAACCTTCTCTCCTTTGGCCGACATAATATCTATCTTCCAGCCAGTTAACTTAGCGGCCAATCGGACATTCTGTCCCCTCTTTCCGATCGCCAAGGAAAGCTGGTCTTCGGGGACTTTTACCACCGCTTTCTTTTCTCTTTTTTTAATGTCCACATCTATTGCTTTAGCGGGAGACAAAGCGTTGGCGATAAATTTCGCCGGATCTTCGTCCCACTGTATAATATCTACTTTTTCTCCGCCTAATTCATTGATTACCGCCTGAACCCTCGTTCCTTTCTGCCCGACCAATGACCCAATGGGGTCAATTTTTTCATCAATTGAGACAACGGCAACCTTGGAACGCGAACCGGCCTCTCTGGCTACCGCCTTGATCACAACTGTACCAGCGGCAACTTCCGGCACTTCAATTTCAAAAAGGCGATTGATCATCGCCGGATGAATACGCGAAAGCAGGATCATCGAACCCTGCGGCGCCATCTGTACCTCTAGGACATAAAGTCTAAATCTTTGCCCAATACGATAATACTCGCTAAAAATTTGTTCCTCCTTAGTCAAGACACCATTACCACGCCCCAAATCAAAGAAAATATTTCCTCTTTCCATTCTTTGGACCACACCCGACATAATCTGCCCCGCCTTCCCCTTAAATTCCTCAAAAACCGCTTCTTTTTCCGCCTCTCTGATCCGTTGAACGATTACCTGTTTAGCCGTCTGAGCCGCGATTCTACCATAGCTGGCGCTCGACTCCAGAGGAATCAACAATTCATCGCCGACTTTAATGCTTTTTTTGGTTTTTTTAGCCTCAGCTATCATTTCGTGCTTCTCCGGATTGAATCTGATTTTTTTGTCCTCACCCTCCTCGTCTTCTTCCAGATATTCATCCTCACCGCCCCTGGTCGACCCGGGAGTACCACCCTCTTCCTCCGACACCTCCTCATCTCCTTCTTCTTTTTCCAGTTTTAGCATAGTCTCATCAACAACCATCTTAACCTGAAAAAGTTTGGTTTCTCCCGTTTCTAGGTCAAGCTTGGCTCGAACAACCTGCCCCTTACGGCCTTGTTCTTTTTTGTAAGCGGCAGCAATGGCCATCTCAACAGTCTCTAAGACTTTTTCTTTAGCGATGCCCCGCTCCTCGCAGATTTGTTCAATGGCTGAAATAAATTCTTTGTCCATAAAAATACTAAGCGACTGCGACCTACCGTCTGCGCAATTAGAAAACAGTAGCCGATAGTCAGTAGGCGATAGTCAGTTATTTTTAAAAATAGCCCGTTTCAAAAACGGACCTCAAATCGACTACTTTTAACATATCACACGATCTCAGATTAAGTCAATCCACAATTTTTCGCACGGCACCCTAGACAATTCTGCGTCACAACCAAACTAATAATAAGCGCGCTTTGGCGTGACGCATTTTAAGCACCCGCCCAGACCGCATTTTTTATATGCTCAATTTCTGACGCGCCAGAGTCGCTATTCAACTTGACCACGATCATATCTATCTGCCATTGCCCCTCCGGCGGAATTTTGTTTTCCAGAAGCCAGCTGCGCGCCGCTCGAATAAGCCGCTGCTGCTTGAAATAAGTCACGTTCTGCGCCGGAAAAAATTTTGTTCCTTCCCGTTGCGATTTTACTTCGGCAAAAACAATATCCTTTTTAAATCTGGTAACAATATCAAGCTCTCCGCATTTTTTTCGATAATTCCTATCTAAAATCTGATAGCCAAGTTTTTTAAGATAATTCGCGGCTATCTCCTCTCCTAAATCGCCAAGTTGTCTTTTCAAAGTTGGCATGCTTGATCTTTCTGACCGCAAAACTCCCTTCCTCTCCGTCCGGAAGGAAGAGAATGAAGGTGTTATTTCCGGCGTACCAACGCCCATTCCCAACTATTCTTTAAACAAAAGAAAACGAAGGTTGATTAAATATTAATTTTTGCTATAGTATAGTTTAGGTTGTGCAAAAATTAGGAAGGGTTGCCCACGACAAAAGGAGGAAAAAGTCGATGCCTGCTTTTTTGAAATGCAAAGTCTCACCAGGAGTGTTCAACCACGAACGCAGTATTTCCATAGTAACCTCTGATGGCCAAGAGGTATTGGGATTCTTTCCGGCGCAAACAATTGACGAAGAAAAACAGCTTCTAAAAGTAGAAATCCTCGAGACAAGAGACAATCAATGCCTTATCAGAGTTCCCGGCTTTCCTTCCGCCGCATACGGTTTTATCGGCATAACCTCCGGAATCTGGGTGCTAAAAGACACCCTTGTTCTTTAAACCCCTTAACGTTCTTTTTGCAAATGAGGTGCCACCCGGCGCCTTTTTATTATTCGACGTTCAATATACCAAACACCTTTGTTAAACCGCGCGACCATCTTTTAGGGGTAGGCTAAAACTAAACCGGCTGCCCTTGCCGTTTCCTTTGCTTTCCGCCCAAATCCGCCCCTGGTGCATTTCAACGATTTCCTTCGCCAAAAACAACCCGATACCCGACCCCTCGGAAATACTTTTGGCCATTTCTCCACCCCTCTCATAACGGGAGAACAGCCGGGGCAAAACATCGTGCGGAATCCCGATGCCCGTATCCTCAATGGTAAAAATTAAGCCGTTGCGTTTGTCTCCGTCAAGCTGAACGGTTATAATACCGCTCTCGGGTGTATATTTGATGGCATTGCTGACTAAATTATTAATTACATGTCTTATTTGAAGCTTGTCGGCGAGAACTTCTGGCAACCCGTCTTTTTTCTGAAAAACCAAAACGATATTTTTTTCTTTAACCTTGGGATTAAAATCCTCTAGGCAGTCTGCGACAATTTCCTGAAGCTCAATTCTTTGCTCGCGCATTTCCAGCTTGCCGGCTTCAAGCTTATTAAGATTCAAGAAGGTCTCAATATTACCGTTCATCTCCGCCGCGGCGCCGAAACAAACTTCCAAACACTTTTTAACTTCAGGCTGAAGCTCGCCATAATCGCCATCCAAAAGCATCGACACATAACCCCTAAATTTAGTCACTGGGGCACGCAGCTCGTGGGCTGCGAAAGATATCGCATCGGAAAGCCGTCGAGCCAAACCCTCAATTTTTTCGCGTTGCTCGATCTCAACATAAACACTCCTCAAAAGAAAAATACTAAAAAGGCCGACGGCCAAAAAAAGAAGGACGCTAAGGAAGGCTTCTTGAAAACCGTTGGCTAGAAAAATCTGGATAAAAACGGTAATCAAGATGGCAAAAACCAAAAGCTCGGTCGTGATAACCCGCACCTCAAAAAGATGGTGCCGTAAAATTGCGTAAGAAGCGAAAATGACGAAGAAAACAGCAGATACCGGCCCAAACCACAAAAAAGGCTGGATCTGAAAAATCGGCAACACGATGTCAACAACAAAGCTAATAACCAAGGTGATTGTCGAACCGATAAAAATATAAATCAATTGCACCCTCTCTATCTTGTCAGTGACCGACCACAACTTTCCGATCAAATAATAATATCCAGCCACGGCCAGAACAATCATATATAAAATATAGAAAGGGTAGGGGCTGCCAAAAACCATTAGCCTCGCGCCTTGGATAACCTCAACATCTTTTATCATCGTGTTGGTAAAGATCGTCAGAGCGGAAAATAAAAGAAGAGGCGCGCCCCATATCATCGCAAACAGCTTCTTTTGCCTTCCGCTTTTTTCGCTATGAGTAAAGGCGTAAACGAAAAACAGATAGAGGGTCATTAGGGTGGCCCCGGCCGCATATTGCATCCTGGCCACAAGGAGAAGTAAATCCTTGTCGGCGATGCCAATATTCCGATAGATGATGGAAACTAAAATCCAGAAGGCGGTAGCAAAGCCGGCGCACCCAAGCAACTTGCCGTCGACGTACCGACTTTTAAAAACAAGAAAGACGGCCACGATACCGGCAGCAAAAAACGAAATCCCCATGAATAAATTAATAATTGAGAAATACATAGATTCGCTTCAAAAACTTAATCTTTCCGAGGCCGACGCTTCCTGGCCATCACCAATTAGGGCTATATTAATATAATAAGATTAACAAATTCTGCCGTAAAAACAAAGCCTCGCCCCTTGGAAATGGGGGCATTCCCCGGTCTTACCACTTAACGCTAATCTCTCGCCAAGCTCTTTCTACTCTTCATTGATTGTTTTTCCACCGATCAAATTATCCACCATCTCGATCTCGTCATAAATTCCCTCGATTAAATCATATTCTTTCAACTCTTCGAGCGTCCCCCAGAAATATTCAACATTATCCTCATCCAACTCCACCTCGCCAGATTGTTCTTGGTTATTGCCAAGAGAACCCTTTTGGGGTTCATATTCAGCCCAAAAACTGAAAGTTATGACGGGGATATCGTCTGGACGAATAAAAGTCAAATCTAATAGGTATTTCAAGTCGCCAACCTCTAAACCAGTTTCCTCTTTAACTTCCCGCCTTAAGCTTTTTTCCAAAGCAAAATACCAAGCGTCTTTAGTCG
>PFOG01000217.1 GCA_002792395.1 Candidatus Portnoybacteria bacterium CG_4_10_14_0_2_um_filter_44_20
GTACCCCTAAAATTAGACACAGAGTCCATTCCCGCGGTATCCTAAAAGAAAAACTATGCCCAGAGGATACCCATCGCTCGCTCCCGAGCAGAAAAGGGAGATCGTCGCCCGCGTCAAAGAAAAAGGCGAACGAGTGGCCGATCTGGCCAAGGAATACGGAGTTCATCCCAGAAACATCTACGGCTTCCTAAGCCGTTCCGGCCAGAACTCCGGCGCCTTGCTGGAGTTAGCCAAGTTAAAGAGAGAGAAAGACGCTCTTTTGAATATAGTCGGCCAGCTGATTGTTGACCAAAAGCTGGGAAAAAAAATCCAGCATCGCTATGGCCGTTAACCTGGCAGCTCCTTTCAAAAGCAAGCAGGAGCTGGCCAAGCAACTAGGCGTTTCCAGGCAAAGTCTGTATTACCAGCCAAAACTGCCAGGGAAGGACTTAAAACTGAAAGCCGAGATTGAAAAGGTAATGACTGATAACAAGGCCTATGGCCACAAAAGAATAGCTTGGGCCCTTAATATCAACAAAAAAAGAGCTCTCAGAGTAATGAAGCTCTTTGACTTAAAGCCGCAAAGGAGGAGAAAGAAACCGGAGAAGTCGCGGGATGCGGGCCAAGCGCCAATGGCTATTCCCAATTTGGTTCAAGGAATAATCATTGACGCCCCAAACAAGGTTTGGGTTTCTGATTTCACCTATCTGGCCCACTACGGGAGGTTTGTCTACCTGGCCACCCTGGAAGATCTCTTTACCCGACAAGTAGTCGGCTGGGAAATTTCAATTAGGCACAATGCTGATTTGGTGGCTCAGGCCCTGCTAAACGCCTTAGAATATTATCCGGCTCCTCAGATTGCCCATTCAGACCAAGGATCTGAATACCGCAGCGAGATGTACCTCAATCTCCTTAAGAGCCTCAATATCCAGCCCTCAATGAGCCAGAAATCCAGCCCCTGGCAGAATGGACATCAGGAATCTTTCTACTCCGGCTTTAAGCTGGAGCTTGGTCATCCTGAATGCTATCCAACCCCGGGGGAGCTGATTGAAGCCATAGCCCGACAAATCTATTACTACAACAATCAGAGAATCCACACTGCTTTAAAGTGCCCGCCGGCTATCTTTGCTCAACGCGTCGCTCTTCAAAAATTAATTAACAAAGTCGAATTTAATAACCCATTAATTCGGGAAATCGCGGAGAGACAGCGTGTCTAAAAAATGGGTACTTGACAGTTCGCGAATGTATACTTGAACGAACTGGATCAATTCGTTAAGAACGAACTGCGAATCAAG
>PFOG01000080.1 GCA_002792395.1 Candidatus Portnoybacteria bacterium CG_4_10_14_0_2_um_filter_44_20
CAGGCCGAGAAAGCGTCTTGGCTTTAAAACGCCGTTAGAAGTATTTAATGAAAGTGTTGCACTTACTTGTTGAACCTATCCTTATCTTCCCCTCCTCAGTTGAGGAGGGGACTGAGGGAAGGTGTTGTTATAAATTCTGTGCTCCGTGCCCCCTCCCTGTTATTCCCGCCATTCCTTGTCATCCTGAGCGGAGCGAAGGATCTCCTCCTTTGTCATTCCCGCTTCTCCTTGTCATTCCCCCGCAGTACAGCAGGGGAATCCAGCGTCCAGTCCGTCATCCTGAATTTATTTCAGGATCTTAGGGGTAGAATCCAGAACGAGATAAACCCCGGCGGGAATCCAGACCCGCTTGCCATTTCCATCCCGGCGACGGTATAATCTTAATGTATTAAGAGGCATTTCAAATGCCTTTTTTGGTAAAATAAATTATGGAGAAAATAAGCAAATTGGCGCAAATTTTTGCCCAATATAAAATCTATCCAAGAGAAAAATTCACTATCGATCCAGAGGCTGGCTGGTTTTTAGAAAATTCAGATAATTATTATGCAGAAGGTTTAAAAAGTGATTTTTTGCCGAAACAGAATTATCAATCAGAAAAGAGGGGGGCGGATTTGCCCTTTTGGGGGAAAGAATATTTTTCTAATAAAGGGGGCAAAAGAGTTTTTATGGTCGCTCAGGATTCGAAGACGCCCGATGCCGGCAGTATAGTTTTTTGGGCGCATCTATTTGGAAATTTAGATTTATACGAAAAATTCAAAAGCGCGTTTGGCATAAATCCAAAGAAATTGCTGCGCTACGATAAATTTATTTTAGAAGAATGTGGGTTGAGTTTGGATTTCCTTTGTCTGACCGATGCAAAAAAAGTTTATAAGGATAATTCTTGGGAAAAATTTAATTACGACCAAAGCCAAAATCTTTTGGAAGACGAAATAAATTTCTGTCGGCCCGACGCAATTATTTTTTTAGGCCGTTCGGGATTAGAATTGCTGGGGGAGAAATGTAAATTAGCAGATTATTATCGAGGCGATGAAAACATAAGAATAAAAGGGGTTGATTGTTTTGTGTTTCCTTTTCCAACTGGAATGGGATTAATCTGGAAAAAGAAATATCAAAATGAGGTAAAGATAGAAATCGGCAAATTAAAAAACAAATTGCACGGAAAAGGTGTCGAGTGCCGTTAATTTATATGGAATTTGACGACGGAAATAAAAATTGCGGGGGTCTCAGGACGGGACACATTCGTACACGATTAATATTCCTACGCTTTCAAATATTTCCACGCTATCGCGTAATTTTCTGTGATTTCCTAGCCCAGCCAAATTCAAATATTTTCATGCTATAGCGTAGTTTTCTTTGATTTTACAGATTTCCACGCTATAGCGTATTTTTATGTGAAATCCGGTTGGTTTGTGTTATGCTAGCAAAGGAGAAGATAAGGGTAGTTGAAAAACATGTTTGAGCAACGCGACAAAAAATCAAAGATTCAAATCTCCAGCAAGGACATCCTGCAATTCCTGGGCATTGGCGGTGTTTTGGTTGCGGCCGTTGTAGCGCCTAATGCCATCCAGGCCTTCAAATTTTTATTGAAAGACGAGGAGTACGTTTCCTGGGAAAAATTCAATAAATCCAGGGCCAGACAATACGTCGGCCAGCTGGAAAAACAAGACCTGATAAAACGCTCGATCAAAGATCATCAACGATGCTATGTTTTGACCGACAAGGGAAGGAGATTTGTTCTAAAACAGGATGTCAATAAGCTCCAATTAAACAGGCCGAAAAAATGGGATGGGCGATGGCGGATCGTCATTTTCGATATCCCGGAGAAAAAGAAGGCGGCGCGCGACGCGCTTCGCCAAAAATTCACCAAGATAGGAATGTTCCAGTTGCAGAAAAGCGTGTTTGTTTATCCTTTCGATTGCAAAAAGGAGGTCGATTTCGTGTCGGATTATTTCGAGGTTGCCAATGACATTTTATACCTTGAGGCAAGGGTCCACGAAGTAGAAAAGCAGTTGAGGAATTTTTTCAATCTTTAATGCCCTGTCACTCGTCCTGCGATCTCAAATATTTTAACGCTATAGCGTAATTTTCTGTGAAAGCCGAGCGTGATATTAAGACTTGATGCAATAAAAATGGCCCGCGTTTTTGCGGGCCGGACTATTTCGGCGGAGGAGGATTTAAGAAGTCCTCGGTCTTGCGGAGCGTTTTTGTTTTGTTGACGAAAGGCGTGGCTTATGCGATATAGAAGATAGTAAAAAACTCTTTGGAAAAGGAGAAAACGAATGGCCAAAAAAGCATTTCAGGATTATTATCCGGACGACTTGAGTCATTGTTACGGATGCGGACGGTTGAATCCGCACGGGTTGCATATCAAGAGCTATTGGGACGGCGATGAAACGGTGGCTGTGTTTATTCCAAAACCGTATCATGTGGCGATTCCCGGTTATGTCTACGGCGGACTGATCGCTTCCATTATCGATTGCCATGCGACTGGAACTGCTTCGGCGGCCGCTTATCGCCGGGAGGGACGGATGATGGGCACTGATCCATCCCTGCGTTTCGTTACCGCATCGCTTCATATCGATTATTTATGGCCGACTCCGATCGGTTGCCGGCTGGAATTAAGGGGACAAATCGATGAAGTCAAGGGCCGCAAGGTCGTAGTGACGGTTACTTTGTCGGTAGGTGGAAAAATATGTGCCCGCGGTAAAGTGATTGCCGTGCAGATGCCGGACGATTTAGTAACCAAATAAATAAAAAATGGCTCACATTGCTGTGAGCCGTTATTTTTACTTAAATTTACTCTTCTGTTTCTTCTATGGACCGAAGAAACAATTCGGCGATATCAAGGACCTCTACCGTCTCTTCTTTGTTCTGCGCCTTGAGGCCGTCCTCGAACATGGTGGTACAGTATGGACAGCAGACTCCGACAATCTCAGGGTCTTGGGCCAGCGCTTGGTCGGCGCGAGCCTCATTGATCTTTTGATGCCCCCCCCAGAGTCTCTTCCATCCACATCCGACCTCCGCCCGCGCCGCAACAAAAGGATTTGTTACGACAGCGTTCCATTTCTTTCAGGCGCAGACCCGGGATCGATCTTAAGATCTCGCGCGGCTCTTCATATATATTGTTATAACGGCCCAAGTAGCAGGAATCGTGAAAAGTGATCTGCTTATCCAGGCGCCGCCGCGGCTTCAGCTTACCTTCGTTTAACAGCTGATGTAAGAGCTCTGAGTGGTGAAGGACTTCCCAGTTGCCGCCGAATTGGGGATATTCGTTCTTCAGGGTATTGTAGCAGTGGGGGCAGGTAGTAATTATCTTTTTGACTCCATGGCCATTGATAAGCTCGGTCAGTTCGGTGGCCATTGATTGGAATAAATATTCGTTGCCCAGACGCCGAGCGGTCTCGCCACAACACCTTTCTTCAGCCCCCAGGATGCCGAAACTGACTCCGGCCTGCTTGAGAAGCTTGACCATGGCAGCTGTCACTTTTTTGGCCCGCGTGTCGAAACTGCCGGTACAACCGACGTAGAGCAAATATTCCACCTCCGGATTTTCAGCCAGGGTTTGAACATCAAGTCCCTTGGCCCAATCGCCCCGGCTGGCAAAGGCCAGACCCCAGGGATTGGAGTTGGTTTCCCAGTTACGCAGGACCGTTTGGACCTCCAGAGAAAAATTGCTTTCCATAAGCACCAGGTAACGGCGCATATCCACCAGCTTCGGAATGTGTTCAATGAACACCGGGCAATGCTCCATGCAGTTTCCGCAAGTAGTACAAGACCAGATCTCGTCCGTCAGGCAGACTTCGCCCGCCAGAGCCTTTTTTAACTCTGTTGCCGCGCATCCCTCCGGATTAATTTTCGCGTCCGTTAACAGTTTGCCCTTGGCCAGCAGATGCTTTTTGAGATTATGGATCATTTCTTTGGGGCTCAAGGGTTTGCCGGTTAGGGCCGCCGGACAATTCTCGGAACAGCGGCCGCATTCGGTGCAGGCACAAAGGTCCAGGAGCTGCTTCCAGGTGAATTCCTCGATCTTAGAGACGCCGTAGGTCTCCACCGATTCATCCTCCAGGTCCATTTTGGAGAGCTCGCCGATAGGCCGGAATCTGCGGAAGAAGACATTGGGAATGGCGCCTAAGATATGCAGGTGTTTGGAAAAAGGAACATAAACCAGAAAGCCCAGGATAACCAGCGTGTGGATCCACCAGAAAAAACTATACCAGACTACCAGGCTTGCTTCCGACAGACGGGCAAACAGTCCTGAAACGGCCACCGAAATGAAAGCGGCTGAAGGAAAGTAGCGGCCGGGCTCAAGCTGGGTCAGGCGATATTCCGCGCCCCGGGCCCCGAACAAGCAGGCAACTAACAGCAGGATCAAGCTGATGATGATACAGGCATCCAGGTTGGCCGCCTTTTGGTCGGAAAATCGCAACCGTTCCGGTCTGAGCACAAAGCGGCGGTAAAGCGAAACAACCAGGGCAAGAACCACGCCAGCGCACAACAAGTCCTGAAGCAGATAAAGAATCGCGGTCAGCGGCTTTCCGATAACCTTCCAGTAGGCAAAGCCGTGATAGAGGCCGACTCCAAAGGTTTCCAGGCTGCCGATGGTAATGATGATAAAACCCCAAAAAATTAAGAAGTGGCCCCAGCCGGCGGGCTCTTGAATGACTCGCCGCTGTCCGAAGACAAAAGTGGCCACGCCCCGCAGGCGCCGTCCGATCTGATCGAAGCGGTCTTCCGGCTGGCCCAGCCGCAGAATGCGGTAGAGCTTGTAGACGGTGAATGAAAAGAATCCGAGCGCCGCGAAAAAGATAAGCGCAAAGATAATATTGGCGGGAAAATATCCCGGTTGCATAACCGCACCTCCCGTTTCATTAAGATTCTGACAAAAAGGCGCTCTATTATTTTGAGCGCCACAGGCAATTCCGTCTGGTTTATCAGCCGCAAGCCGCCTTCAGTTTTTTCACTTCTTTGATGAAGGCCGGAATGAACTGAAAAAGATCTTCCACCACGCCGTAGTCAGCCTTGCTGAAGATGGGCGCCTCCGGGTCTTTATTGATCGCCACGATGAATTTACTGGAGCCCATACCGGCCAAATGCTGGATGGCTCCGGAGATGCCGCAAGCGATATAAAGGGTCGGAGTAACTACCTTGCCAGTCTGCCCCACCTGATCCGCGTGCGGGCGCCAGCCGGCGTCCACCGCCGGGCGGGAAGCTCCCACCGCGCCGCCCAAAAGCTGTGCCAGTTCTTCCAGAAGGGCAAAATTCTTGGGATCCTTCATGCCGCGCCCTCCCGAAACAATGACCTGCGCTTCGGCGAGATCAACCTTGGTCTCGGAGGCTTCGACCTTCACTATCCGGCTCTTGACGACTGCCGGCAGGGTAATGGCCGGAGTTTCCACCGAGGCGCTTTTTGAAGCATCGATCAGTGAACAGGCCATCACATTGGGCCGGCAAGAGGCCATCTGCGGATAAGAGCCATTGGTCCAGGCGCACCAGGCGTAGGTCTTGCCGGCATAGACCGGCCGCTTCGCCTTGAGCGCTCCGTTTTCGATCAGCAGTTCAGTGCAGTCTTGCGCTAAACCGGCGCCCAAGCGCGCTGCCAGCCGGGCACTCAAATCTTTTCCGTTCGCGGATGCCGCGCTAAGCACCACTTTGGGCTGCACACTTCGTAAGATTTCGGCCAGCACCGGCACGTGGATTTCGGCCAGGTAATCCTTCAGCTCCGGTTGGTCAATCAGATAGACTTTTTTGACCCCATACTGGCCCAATGTCGCGGCTTCGGCTGTCACACCATCTCCTAAAACAATGGCAGTAAGAGGCTCGCCTAAAGCGTCAGCCAACCGCCGGCCTTCGCTGGCTATCTCAAAAGAGACTTGCCGGAAAGCGCCATTACGGAATTCAGCGATTATACATACCCCCGTCATAGTCTCCTCCTTAAATGACATTGGCTTCTTCATGGAGTAAACGGACCAACTCTTTAGCCTTAGCGGCAGTGTCTCCCGATATCATCAATCCTGACTGCCGCGGAACCGGCATCTTCAGCGAGACAACCATGATCTTAGCGGCAGCGGCCCCCACTTGCTCCGGCGACAGTTCCAGGTCCGCAAGCTTTTTGACTTCCAGCGGTTTCTTTTTGGCCTTCATAATGCCGGGTAACGACGCATAGCGCGGCTGCCAAATCGCGTGGGCGCCGCCGAGGGTGATCAGGGCCGGCATGGGGGATTCCAATTGTACCTTCGCCCCTTCGATCGGCCGACTGATCTTGATCAACCCATCCGCCATTTCGATGGTCACCGCCAAACCCAGATGGGGGATATCCAGAAGTTCCGCCACCATGATGCCCACCTGGTTTTCGTCGTCATCCACAGCCCGATGGCCGCAGAAGATGAGATCATGAGGAATTTGTTTCAGGGCCGCGGCAAGAACCCTGGCCTTGCCCAAGGCATCGCTGCCTTCGGCGGCCGGATCATCCACCAGAACTCCTTTATCGGCACCCATAGCCAGAGCCGCGCGAATGGATTCCACCATACGCTGAGGCCCGAGGCTGAGAATGGTGACATTGGCGCCCTGGCTGTCCTTGAGACGCAGGGCTGCCTCGACCGCATATTCATCGTAGGGATTAATAACCCATTTAATACTACTGGTGGCAATAGATTTGCCGTCCTCTCCGATCTTAATGACAGTCTCTGTGTCGGGCACCTGTTTGAGCAAAACTATGATTTCCAATTTGTTCTCCTTCTTTTCTATTTTTTATTCAAATGTTCGCGATTTCGCATTTGAATCCGAAAATTTGATAGAATGGCAGTATGAAAAAAAACTAAAAAGTTCTCGCATCTTTCCAAAAGCGAGCGCCAC
>PFOG01000169.1 GCA_002792395.1 Candidatus Portnoybacteria bacterium CG_4_10_14_0_2_um_filter_44_20
CCAAGGAGCTGCCGATCATCAGAATAGTCGACGCTTTCTTAAAGCACGCTATTCTCCAGAAGGCTTCTGATATTCATGTGGAGCCGTACGAGAAAGAGGTGGTTGTCCGTTATCGGGTCGATGGTCTTTTGCGCGACGTAATGATCCTGCCGAAACAAGTTGCGCCCGGTATTGTGGCGCGGGTCAAAATACTAAGCAATCTTAAACTTGACGAGCATCGTTTGCCTCAAGACGGGAGATTTAAGGTGGAGACTGATGATTATAAGATTTCGTTCAGGGTTTCTGTATTGCCGGTTTATGATGGAGAGAAGATAGTTATGCGTCTTTTGCCCGAGGATTCCAAGGGTTTTACTTTAGAATCGCTGGGATTTTTAAAAAAACAGATAGAGATTCTTCAGCGGAATATCAAAGAACCAAATGGCTTGCTTCTGCTTACCGGGCCGACTGGGTGCGGAAAGACCACCACTCTTTATACGATAATGGATATTCTGAACGTTCCGGACGTCAACATTTCGACCGTTGAGGACCCGATCGAATATCGGATGCCGAGGATCAACCAGACTCAGGTTAATCCAAAAATTGGACTGACCTTTGCCAGTGGTCTAAGGTCTTTGCTTCGTCAGGATCCGGATATTTTGATGGTGGGCGAGATCAGAGATAGCGAAACCGCTTCTTTGGCCATCAACGCCGCTCTTACCGGCCATCTGGTTCTTTCGACATTGCATACCAATAGCGCGGCCGGATCTTTGCCCAGGCTTGTCGATATGAAAGTCGAGCCGTTTCTTGTTGCTTCGACAGCCAATTGCCTTATCGCCCAACGGCTAGTTCGCATGCTTAATCCGGACACCAAAGAAAAATATCAACTGAGCGATTCGGAAATAAAAAGCTTGAGCGGCCGGTTTGAGTTGGAATCGGTGTTGGTAGTATTAAAAAAAGAGGGATTAGCCGGGCCAAAAGCGACTTTTAAAACAATCGAATTCTATCGCCCTAAGGGGTCGCCGGACTGTCCGGATGGCTATCGGGGCCGGGTGGGCATCCATGAGGTTTTAGAGGTGACACCCGCCATAAAAGAGCTGATCGTGGGGGGCGCCACTGCCGCCCAGCTTGAAAAGCAGGCTAGATCGGATGGGATGGTTACAATGTTGGAAGATGGTTTTATCAAGGCGGCGCAAGGGCTGACCTCGGTCGAAGAAATTTTGAGAGTAGCGAAGGAATAATCGCGGAACCGCGCAGAACAATACACAGAACCACGCAGAAAAATTCCGCGCAGTTCAGTGTTGTTCAGCGCAATAATTTGCCTACTTATTTTTATACCGCTAAATCGCAAGACGGCAAAGAAAAAGCCGGCCGAACTGAAGTTGTTTCGGAACACGAGCTGGCTCAGCAATTACGCCAGGAGGGATTTTTTTTGACCTCAGTTGTTCCCGAGTCGGTTCGGAAAGAGGCTGGTATTGGGAAAAGACTGTCAAGATTTTTTAGCAGTGTTTCCATAGTCGAGAAGATGGTTCTTGCTCGCCATCTTTCAGCGATGATCAAGGCGGGGTTGCCGTTGGATCGAGGATTGCGCGTTTTGGCGGCCCAAAGCAAAAGTCCAAGATTTCGCCAGGTGCTCGCGGAAGTCGAACAAAAGATCAGGGGGGGGAGGCCCTTCTCAGACAGCTTGGCGGAATATCCCGATGTTTTTCCCGAATTATTCATCAGTATGGTACGGGTTGGAGAGGCCACCGGAAAGCTTGATGAGGTCCTGGAGAATTTATCGGTTCAGATGGGGAAAGACCACGAACTGCGGTCGAGGGTCAGGGGGGCGATGATCTATCCGGCAGTCATTGTTTCTCTGATGGTGGCCATTGGGATCTTGATGATGATCATGGTGGTTCCCAAGTTGTCTTCTGCTTTTCAGGAGATGAATCTTTCTCTCCCAGTGACGACTAAAATAGTTATCGGCATTAGCCAGTTTTTGTCGAACAATCTTATCTTGGGGCTGGGGTTGGTTGTTTCTATCATCATATTGATCAGGATTGCGAGTAAGACAGAGTCCGGCAAGAGATTTTTGGATATTCTTTTTCTAAATCTGCCGGTTATTTCTGACCTGAGCCGGAAGGTTAACTCGGCGATTTTTGCCCGCAACCTAAGCCTAACAATTGATGCCGGGGTTCCTATTAACCAAGCCTTAAAAATTGTCGCCAATACCATGTCTAATTCTTTGTTTAGCCAGTCTCTTTTGGTAATTGCTGACGGGATGCAGAAAGGAGAGCAGATGAGCGATCTATTAAGGAATTTTTCCAATATTTATCCGGTTATGGTCGTACAGATGGTTGAGGTTGGCGAGACAACCGGTTCCTTGTCTGATACGCTAAGAAATTTAGCCGAATTTTATGAGGAGGAAGTAAGTAACATTACCAAGAATCTCTCTTCTATTATCGAGCCGGCCTTGATGATCATCGTCGGCATTGCCGTTGGTTTCTTCGCCATTTCCATAATTCAGCCCATCTATTCCTTGGTCGGGCAAATGTAATTTTAAAAAAACAAAACTCAAGAATTAAAGCTCAATGAATTCTTCTTCTAAGATAGACACCCGACGCCTAAAGGGATCGGGTTTTACGCTTGTTGAGACCCTAATCGGTCTGTCTTTGACATTGATCGTTTTTCTGGGAATTTTTGGCGCCTACCAACTCGGAATAAAGGTGATGGGGCAAAGTAAGGCTCGGGTCGGCGCCATTGCTTTGGCCGATAAACAAATGGAAACGATAAGAAATCTTGCTTATGCCGATGTTGGCACCTATAGCTGTAAGCCGGAATATCCTAATTGCGATTTTAGCCAACCAGACACCATTGTCCAGGGTTATCCTTTTGGAAAAGTTAAAGATTCGTATCAGTCAGTCCTTAATAATGTTTCTTATACGATTAGTACTAAAATTGATTACGCGGTGGACGAATTCGACGGCATCGCGGAACCAACCGATGATTGTCCCAATGATTACAAGAAGGTAAAAGTGGCAGTTTCCTGGGGTGGAAAATTTTCCGGCGAAGCCGATTTCGACACGATAATCGCACCGAAAAGCGAACAAGCGGAATGTGAAGAAACCGGAGGGGTATTAAAGGTGACGGTTTTTGACGCAATCGGGCAGTTAGTCCTTTTTCCCAGTATTACTATAACTAATGTCCATACTGGCTTAATAAAAACAGCTCAACCTGACAACGGCGTTGCTTATATTACTTTGCCGCCCGACACCAGTGCTTATAAAATTGAGGTGACAAAAAGCGGTTATAGCTCCGAAAGGACCTACGCGGTTGGTGAGGTTTACAATGGCCAAACGATCAAGACCCCGACTAAGCCCAATGTAACTTTAATAGAGGGCAAATTAATCGAAACCAGTTTTTCTATTGATAAGGTGAGTTTGCTGTCGGTTAGCAGCTACGCGGAAGGGGCGATTTCAAGCTTCGTTGACTCCTTTTTCGATGCCAGCGAAATTGCTGAATCTTCGCATATAGTGGTTGCCGGCGGCGCTGTTACGCTGGCAAAATCTGATGCCACGCATTATTATAGCAGCGGTTATATTATATCTCAAACGATCGAACCACCTTTTCTTGTTGGCTGGAATAACTTAAATTATACGGATAACACCCCAACGAATACGCAAATCAGATATCAGGCTCTTTATTTTAACGGCACGAGCTGGGTTCTGGTTCCTGATTCTGATTTGCCAGGAAATTCTTCCGGGCTGAAGACGCCCCCGATCAGCTTGAGCCGATTGGACAAAACTCAATATCCCAAGCTAAGGATGCTGGCGACTCTTCTGAGCCTGAGTGACCATAAAAAAACACCGACCCTCTACGATTGGACTGCTACCTGGTTTGGCTCAGCCCCGACCGTTGTTACCAGCGTCGTTTTTAATTTGCAGGGACAGAAAACGGTTGGCAAGACCTCTTCTGGCCAATCAATTTATAAATATTCGCAAAACAAGCAAACCAGCGGCGGCGTAGCGGATATTTCGGGCCTAGAGTGGGACGTTTATTCTTTTTCGGTCGATAAATCAGCAACTGGCCTTGATTTAACGCGAACTGATCCGGCTCAGCCAATAAGTCTTGCTTCCGACAGCAGCCAAGAGGTGGCCCTCTTTTTAAAGGTGGAAAACAGTTTGTTGGTTTTCGTGAAAGATGATTCCAGCGGGCAACCGATTTTTTCCGCCAACGCCCGGCTTTTTAATGTGAGCCTCAATTACGATCAGAGCCTACTGACTGATGAGAACGGTCAAGCGTTTTTCCTTCCCCTGTCATCAGCTTCTTACACGTTAGTGGTCGGCGCCAGCGGTTATCAAAATTCCACCTCGACTGTTTCGGTTTCCGGCTCAACAACTAAAACGGTTAACTTACTTTCGCAATGACGCAGATTAAAAGAGCGGGGTTCACTTTAATCGAATCAATCATGGCAATTGCTATTTTTACGGTAGCGATGCTTGTGGTAAGCGCTTTTATTCTCACGATGTATCGGACGCAAGGTTATATTTTTAATCAGTCACAAGCAATCAGCGAGGCGCGGAAGGGTGTTGAAACAATGGCTAAAGAGATTAGAGAATCCCAGGTGGCGGAAAGCGGAGCTTATACGATTGAAACAACCAATGATTACGAATTTACTTTTTACGGTGATATTGATAAGGATTTAACTATTGAAAAAGTCAGATATTTTGTTGACGGAGCAGACTTTAAAAAAGGCGTAACCAAGCCGACATTTGTTTCTCAGCTTTCGGATTTACCAGCGCAATATCTGTCGCAAGACGAACAGGTTTCTGTTTTATCTCGTTTTGTTCGCAGCGCGCCGCCAATTTTTCGTTATTATGACGATTCGGGCAATGAGTTGCCGGCGCCGGCAAGAAGGAAAGACACGACCATGATGAAGCTTCGTCTGGCTATTAATGTCGATCCCGCACGGCCTCCCGACGATTTTGTCCTGGAATCAGAAGTGCAAATCAGGAATTTGAAAACTAATCTTTAATCGCGAGTCGATTTTACTGATGGTTACTAATCATAAAAATCAAAAAGGGTCTATTATTGCCTTGGTTTTGGTTTTTGGCGGCGGGGCGCTTTTAGTCCTCGGCGGCTTATTGGGTTTCATTTTAGTTCAATCGCGCCAGTCGCAGCAGAAAGTTGCCTGGGAGAATAGTCTGAATCTTGCCGAAGCCGGCATTAACTATTATCGCTGGCACCTCATCCATAACGGCAATGATGTTCAAGATGGCCAGGCGTCTTGCTGCGCCAGCCCGCCTTGCGATACTTGCGGCCCCTACGACCACGATTACTACGACGCCGCTGGCAAACTCATTGGTCATTTTTTTCTGGAAATAACGCCGCGGAAAATTTGCGGCGAGGTTTTGGGTGTTTATGTTTCGTCTACCGGTTATACCGATCAATTCCCGATCTATAAACGGAAGGTGAAAGCAAAGTATGCCTCTACTCCAGTTGCTGAGTACTCCTATTTATTAAACGACAATGTTTGGGCTGGCGATGATAGGCAGATATACGGAAAATATTTTTCCAATGGCGGGATTCGGATGGACGGCACGCATAATTCCATTGTCAGTTCTGCCTCACCAACTTGGACCTGCACTTCGTCATTTGGCTGTTCTTCCTCGGCTTGTCCGGAAGGCTGTTATCAATCCGGATCCAGCTGTACTTGCGATGGAGTAATTGGCGACAGTCCGAATAAGGACCTTTGGCAGTTCCCCGTTCCTCCTTTCGATTTTGATGGCTTGACTCACGATCTTTCGCAAATGAAAACTTTGGCGCAAGGCCAAGGAAAATATTTTCCTCCGTCAACAGATTTAGACTCGTCTGGTCAGGGATACCATTTAATCCTTAAAAATAACGGCAAATTTGACATTAGTATTATCACCAGCCTTGGCCGGATTTTGGGTTATAACATTGAGGAGGGCTGGCATTGGGATTACCATGTCATTCAGTCCGAATCTCCTTATCAGACGGACGTGAGTTTGCCCGCCGATTGCGGTTTGATTTTTACGGAGGATAATCTCTGGGTTGAGGGGACGATTAAGGGAAGAGTAACGGTCGCTTCGGCGAACCTGATAGATGAGTTTGAAGACACTGGAGTTGTTTTAAACGATAATCTAATTTATACTAACTTAGGGGGAGATGATTCTTTTTCCTTGATTACCGAAAAAGACATTTTAATCTCCCTTTATTCTCCCGATGATATGGTGGTGCAGGGGGTTTTGGTTTCACAGAAAGGAAAGTCGTTTTCCCGCAATCATTATGCTTGTTCGTGGTATCCGGAAGACTGCAAAAAGAATAACCTGACTATTTATGGTTCGGTGGTCAGCAACAGGCGCGTAGGAACAAAATGGACCTCTGGTTCAACTTGGGTTTCCGGCTACAACCAGCGTTTTGATTACTTCGACCAAAAGTTAGCCGTTAATCCGCCGCCGCTTTTGCCTTATGTTTCCGAGGATTTGGAAATGATTTCTTGGGAAGAGGTTCAATAACCCTCCGCGTCTAACTTGAGGCGAAAAACAAATATGTTTGATTTTTTCAATCAAAAAACAGCCGTTTTCGGATTAGATCTTTCCGACATCTCCTTGAAAGTTGCCCAACTGAAGCCGGAGGGGC
>PFOG01000023.1 GCA_002792395.1 Candidatus Portnoybacteria bacterium CG_4_10_14_0_2_um_filter_44_20
CGGTTAATGATTGGCTGAAATTAGTAAAAACTAATTCAACCAACATTATGCAAACATTAGCGGAAAAGAGATTAAACCCGAACAACCATCACTTGTCTCCGGACGCGAAAAAGCGTCTCCGATGGCTGTACCTCCTCTATTATGAAGAAAAAGGAAATGTTTCAAGGGCGGCGAGGAAAGCCGGACTATCAAGACCCTGGCTGTCCCGCATAAAACAGATATTCGAGCGCTCAAGGAAAGACCCAAGGGCATTGGAGCCCGAATCAAGGGCGCCCAATAACACATCGAACAGAAACAGAATATCAGAAGAAGCTGAAAGCCTGATCATTAAAATCAGAGACGATTCATTGAATACCTGGGGCAAGGAAAAGATAGCCAGAGTTTTAAAAAGGGATTACGAAATAAAAGTTAACCACAATACTGTCAACAAATATTTGCACAAGCATAAGAGAATAGATCCCAAAATATCTTTGAAAAACAGCCGGGCCTTTGAAGAGAAAAAATACAGAGATTCAGACGACCTATTGTTTAGAGTCAAATTCCGTCCTCCAAAGAAGCTCAAAGATTACGCGCCGGGCGCTTTGGTGGAAAAAGATATGAAATATCTCAGGAAACCAAGGCAGGAATACGATGGCAAGCACAAAGATAATTACTGGTACCAATTTACCGAAACAGACTCTTTCACCAGAATAAGGACGCTGGAGGTCTCCGACCAACAAGACACGGCGGCAACAATCGCCTCGCACAAAGAAGCGGTGAAAAGATTCCCATTCAAAGTGGCTTGCGAGAATACCGACAACGGTTTTGAAAACAACAATGATTTTTCAAAAGAGCTGAAAAAAGAAAATGTGTTTCATTTCTATTCTAACGCAAGTACTCCAACAGACAATCCTCGGGTTGAAAGATCCCACCTAACAGACGACGTGGAATTTTACGAGAAGGGCAATCTTTTCAACGACCTGCAACAGCAGAAAGAAGCGACAAGAAAATGGGAAAATGATTACAACTTCAAACGTCCGCATCAAGCGCTGGGATATCTTACGCCGATGGAATTCTACGCTCTTTGGAAAAAGAACCCGGAGAAAGCATACACCATCGCGGAAAAATGGCAGGAGTATTTAAGGAAACAGAGGCGGCGACTGGCATGGGCAAGAAGAATAAAGAAAAAGGAACAAATTGATACCTTAATGAGGTTTATCGACGCCAAATTGGAACAAAATAAACAAGGGGTCGAAGACGCTAAATTACAATTAATTGACTGTAAATTATGTTCCGTAG
>PFOG01000090.1 GCA_002792395.1 Candidatus Portnoybacteria bacterium CG_4_10_14_0_2_um_filter_44_20
GTTTTCATCCAGCGCGGCGATTTCATCGCCCTCAAAAAGTTTAGCAACTTTAGTCCATTTTGCGTTTTGAAGTTTATTTACATTGATACGAGATCCTTCGCTATCGCTCAGGACGACACCTTGTGTCGCCTTTGTCCATTGCGCGTATTTTGGATTATCCACATCCAAACTATTGACAGAATCTTGCGGTTGTGTATACTGGTAATAGGTATCAGTTTGGGGAACCGCATTTAAGGAATTCCCGAAAGCAGTCCCGAGATTCTCTTGGGATTGTTTTTTGTTTGAAGATTGATATAATGGGAACGCGGAGACAGATGGAGAGTATCGCCACGCGGTTGTGGCTCCAAGCTGATACCTTGAGAATTCCTTTTCGGAATGTGGTTCGACTCCACTGCTCTCCGCGTCAAAGAATCTCGCATCTGGCGGGATTTTTTGATTTTCTGCGTTCCAAGCGCTTGACAAATTTTTTATATCTGCTAAACTGCACACAGATGCCAAATCAGAGTTAATTGGATCGTCCCGAAACTCCGAAGAATCCGCTGTTATGGCGGGTTTTTTGTTTTTGGCTGAAACCTCCACAAAATGCCCCGCCACAAAGTTATGCGTGCCTTCCACTTCTATGTCATAGACCTGCTCTTCGCCGACATATTCAATGCTTGCGATTTTCTCCCGCTTGACATCAGATTCCGCATTGTTATACTGGCTATATATGGTCGCTAATTTATTTTCTCCTAAATTAGATACGCTTTCTGAAATTTGCCGCGATATCGGACAAGTATTTTTTGCTTCTATGTTCATTGGCCCGCTTGCTACTGAATCAATCAACTTGCCGATAATTTTCACTGGTTTGATTTTGTCAATATTTTTTTGGGGATTAAGTTTATTAGCAACAAAATAACTATGGACATCTACAACATTATGACCAATCTCTATATTCTCGGTGCTCTCTTGGCCATCGCTTTCGGAATTATTATTCTGATCGCCAAAGGGAGCAAATAAATCTTCCTTTGGAACTGCTATCATCTCTCCTTCTTTAAGGTTGGCGACTTTTGCCCAGCCTTGTTTCGTGAGATACGGGTGATTTCCCGTCGTCCTGATGGTTCTTCCATCTTCAGTGGTAAGTTTATAAATCGG
>PFOG01000069.1 GCA_002792395.1 Candidatus Portnoybacteria bacterium CG_4_10_14_0_2_um_filter_44_20
ATATCTTTGACCTCAAGATTCGCCTCAGAAACATTAAGCCAACGGCTTGAAACATCAACGGCGATAACAAAATCGGCTCCCATCTCCCTTACCACATCCGCCGGAACCGGATCAACAAAACCGCCATCCATTAACAGCCGGCCATCCCTTTTAACCGGCTTAAATATCAAGGGCAAAGAAACGCTGGCCCTGACTGCGTCAGCCAACCGGCCTTCGTTGATTATCACCCTCTCTCCGGTCGCGACATCCGTCGCAACGACGGCAAACGGTATTTGGCAATCAGTAAACGTTAAGTCCTGAAGGGCGCTCTCTAGTCGTCTCATAACGTCTTTGTCTCTGAATAAAACACCTTTTCTTTCCCTCATAACATGATTCATGGAATAAGTCTCGCTGTCGTCTATTTCCAAAAATAAGGTTTCCAGTATTTTAATTTTTTTGCGCGTCGCGTACCAACCGCCAACCAAAGCGCCCATGCTGGTGCCAGCGATAAAATCAATCGGGATGCCGTATTTTTCCAAAACTTTGATGACGCCGATATGAGCCAAACCCTTCGCCCCTCCGCCACCCAAAGCCAACCCGATTTTTTTCCTGCTATTTGGTGTTTCGTGATGATTTTCCATATTATATAACGGCATTGCAAGCCGTTAGATTAAAATTAAATACCTTAAAGCGCGTTCACAAATTCTTCCTGCTGATTAAGACTATCGTCCAATTCTCCGATCTTCCGGAATATTCCCTCGCCGAAACTTCCATCAATCAGCCGGCCAAGCGGAAGAATATTGCCCGAAAACATCGCTTTGGCAAAAACATCAAAAACCTGCTCACGTTCCTTAAATTGTCCTTTATTTATCTCGAAAAGCCGGTCGATGAGAGCATTGAGAATCCGACGCTCTTGAGGATAAGTCAATATCCTCCCGCTCAAATTTCCTTCCGCGTCCTCCTTTGCCCAATACACATCGTCAGGAAAGAATTTCTCGCCGGATTTATAGCGGACTTCGCCATACTCGCGCTTAAGCCGCTCGGTTTCCTCAAGTTCGTATTTGAAAAGAGGATTTTCGCGGACAACCGGATCAAGAATAAATCTTTTGACCAATTCCTCTGTCACTGCTTCGTTTAAATTGTTGAAATATCTATCGACATACCGCTTTCCGGTTTTAGGATAGTCATTACACCCCCGC
>PFOG01000209.1 GCA_002792395.1 Candidatus Portnoybacteria bacterium CG_4_10_14_0_2_um_filter_44_20
TAATAATAGGTTAAATTACTTACAGTTATTTGAAAACCTAAAAAATGGAGGATATGGATGAAAACTATTAAATTAACCGAAATCGTTCAAAAGAAATACTTGCGCCAAAAGATAAAACATGGATATGCTGGTCAAACTTTGCACGTCGATATATCCGCCAGGCAGCCGGATAAAAAAATAGAGTTTAGAGAAGTTACCGAGAAAATGAAAGAAATTTTTACCGGCGGCAAAGGATTTTGTCTTTCCATTCTCTGGCGGTTGGTAAACGGGTGGACAAAATGGGATGGGGCGGATAACGCGCTTTGCGTCGCTCCTGGTCCTTTGGGCGGGCTGACAACTTGCCCGGGCGCCGGCAAAAGTATTGTGACAGCCATTTCTCCTTTGACCGGCTCGGTAGTCGACTCCAATGTCGGCGGCCATTTCGGGCCATTCCTGAAATTCGCCGGCTTCGACGCCTTAAGCGTTCAAGGAAAATCCGATAAAGACACTGTCGTTTTTATTGATGGCATCACCGGGCAGATTCAGATTTTTCAGGTCAGCGGTTTACCGAGAGATGCTTATCAAATCTCTGATGTCTTAACGCATCATTTTGGCGAAGGGAAGCCGCGCAATATTTCGGTTATCACCGCCGGTCCGGGCGCTAAAAATACCAGAATGGGCTGTTTGAACTTTTCCTGGTTTGATTTTAAGCGCCAGATAGTCCGTTATAAACAGGCGGGTCGGGGCGGCTTGGGTACGGTTTTTGCCGATAAGGGATTGAAAGCAATCGTGGTTCGCTGGGATGCCAGCCGTCTGAACGAAAATAATCCGGCCGATGGGCATAATTTAACCGAACTGACGCGCCGGCATACTCGCGAACTAATCGCGCTGGATCCGAAACAGAACGAGATGGCGACAGTTGGTACTACCCACTTAGTGACAATTATGAATGATCACGACCTGATTCCTGTCCATAATTTTCAATTCGGTAGTCACCCCAGTGTGCCAAATCTTGGCGCGGAAGTTTTTCGGAAGATGTTTGACCCGGGTTACGACGGTTGTTGGATTGGTTGCGCCCTTGCCTGCGCGCATGGCATCAAAGATTTTGTGCCAACCAGCGGCCCATATAAGGGTAAAAAGGTTTTCGTTGACGGTCCGGAGTATGAAACGATTGCCGGTTGCGGTTCCAATCTTGGTATCTTTGACCCACGTTTCGTGGTCGAAATTAATTTTTACTGCGACGCCTACGGCCTCGACACTATTTCAGTCGGAACTTCGATCGCCTTCGCGATGGAATGTTTTGAGCGGGGGCTGATTGACGAATATAACACCGGCGGCATGAAATTACGTTTCGGCGACAAAAAGGCTGTTCTGGAATTATTGCATCAGATGGCGAAGGGCAGGGGATTCGGTGCTATCGTTGGCCAAGGCATCCGGCAAATGAAAAAAATGTTCGCCGCGAACTGTGGTGTGGATCGGCATCTACTGAAGGATATCGGGATGGAAGCCAAAGGCTTGGAATTCAGCGAGTATATCACCAAAGAATCGCTGGCTCAGCAGGGCGGCTACGGCCTAGCGCTCAAGGGTGCGCAGCACGACGAAGCCTGGCTGATTTTTCTGGATATGGTCCACAACTTTATGCCGACTTTCGAGAAGAAAGCCGAAGCTTTGCACTGGTTTCCGATGTGGCGGACCTGGTTTAGCCTGTGCGGCTTGTGCAAGTTGCCGTGGAACGACGTTGTGCCGGAGGGCAATAAAGAAACTCCGGAACCGGCCAAGGTGACGCAACACGTTAATTGGTATGCCCAGTATTTCAGCGCGCTGACCGGCAAAACGGTCACGCCCGAAGACCTGCTTTTGATGAGCGAGAGAGTTTATACCTTTCAGCGGTTGTTTAATTTAAAAATGGGTTTTGGCCGCCGCGAACACGACAGTCTCCCGTATCGCGCCATGGGGCCGGTGACCGTTGAGGAATACGAATCGCGAGCTGAACGTTATGACCGTCAGCTGGTCGAAAAATACGGCGTTGACCTTATTGGAAAAAGCTTGACAGACAAAATTGCTCTCATGCGGAAATTTCGTGAAGCCGCCTATGAAGAACTCAAAAACGCGGTTTACAAACGCCGCGGCTGGACCAACGACGGTATTCCGACGCTGGCATTAGTCCGGCGCTTAGGAATTGATTTTCCGGACGTCGTTGAACTGTTGCGGCAGAACAGAGTAACCGCATAGATAGCCGAATAAAAAAGTAAAAATAAATTAAACGGCCACCCATCAAGGGTGGCCTTTTTCGTTAGTTGGTTTATTCAGGTTTGATCTTTTCAAAGACGATTTTGAAATATTCTTCTTCTTCTTTCTCCTCTTCTACGGAGATGCTTTTTGCTTGCCACCCAAGAGCGGCGGCAGTGCGTTTGGTATTTTCTTTAGGCCCCTCTCTATTCGCATCCACCAGAACTACGATTTCTGCCAGATCGTCCGCGGTGCGGATCTTCTCCATGACACGCAGTACCGGTTCGGGGCAGGGGAGTCCACGAGTGTCAACATGATTTTTGGGCACATTCGTTCACCTCTCGTTTCTTTTTGATATTTTTTCAACCCACGCCTTAATTTTTTTCCCGTTCAACGCGTTTTTTGCCCAAGATATCTTGAATTGCCTTTTCCACGCTTTTGGTCGAAGGCACGGTGATTATTTTTTGGATGATTTTCAACATAAAAATATTCAGCGGAATTTCTTTGTCCTCGTTCTTTACTATGATAGGATGCTTTATTTTTATCGTTTTCGGAAAAGCGGCGTCGACCGAAACAATGCGGGTTTTTTCGGTGATTTTGTTCTTAACAAATTCAAGCGATTCATTGCGGGACAAGATAAAAATGTAGTCAGCTTTTTCTACCAGCGGATAAATTTGCGTTTCGTCGGCGATTATCACTGATGCGATAACTTCTCCGCCCCGGGCCGCCGGCGTGTAACCGCATTTGCTATATGGCCAGTAACCGTCGTTGTAAGCCGCTTTGGCCAAAATATCGCCCAAGGTCTGGACGCCTTGTCCGCCTTCGCCGACCAGCAGTATTTCCACTTTCATTGCTGGCCTCCTTTTTCGGTAAATCGCAGATAATCGATCAGGGTTTCGAATGTTCCCTGGGCCAGCTTACCGTTTTTGGCCAGCGGTGTCGGTTCGGAAGTGGACGACGCGATGTCTTCTTTCCTAATCAGCAGATCTTTCAGATATTCTTTCAGCTTCCCGGGATTTGGCATTTCGTTCTTCCGGCCGAAATGTGTCACGCAGGGAGAGATGAATTCGAAAAAAGAGAATCCCTCGTGTTTAAGCGTTTTGACAATCGCGTCGATTGTCGGATAAGGGCTCTTTCCGATCGGCATTGCCGGATACCGGCTAGCCATTGAACAACCGAGCGATAACACCAGCTTGATCAAGTCCAATGGTTGTTCGGGGTTGCCTTGCGGAGTGGTCGCGGTAATGGCGTTGCGCGGAGTTGTCGCTCCCGCCTGGCCGCCCGTCATGCCGTAGAGGAAATTATTAGCACAGAAAACCGAAAGATTGATGTTGCGTCTGACAGCGTGGACCAGATGGTTGGTGCCGATCGTCGCCAAGTCGCCGTCACCGCTGACAACGATTACTTTCAAATCCGGCCGGACTAATTTTATGCCGGTAGCAAAAGAAATCGGCCGGCCGTGAGTGGTGTGCAGAGTATCGGTTTTCAGATAACGGTCGGTTATCCATCCGGCGCAGCCGATTCCCGAAACCGCCATAACTTGTTTTGGCTCAAGGCCGGTTTTTTCCAAGGCGCAGGCCAAGAGGCGCAGAATTGTTCCGTATTGGCAACTGGGACAAAATTGAAGTGGCTGACCATTTTTTATCCATCTTAGCCAGTTAAGGTTTTTTTCTTTCATTGTCGCATCTTCTCCATGCAGGATTTGACGGCCGCCTGTATCGTTTTTGGTTCGATCGGCAATCCATCAGTTTGATTCAGGGGAATCGGGTCGTGGCAAACTTCCCGAATTAGATGAATGAGTTGACCTTGATTCATCTCCGGCACGATTACTTTAGCCCGATGGGGGACAGCGTTTTCGATCTCTTTAAAGGGAAACGGCCAAAGCATTTTGATAACGGCAGTACCGATTTTATTATCAAGTCCCAAATTGTAAACCGCTTTGGCAACGCTACGTGCCGTAAATCCGCAGGAAATAATTACAACTTTGTTTTCCGGATGACAGTTAATGTCGATTATCGGATGGCGGCCGATATTTTCCATTTTTTCCTTAAGACGATCAAGTAAATCCTGCTGTGCTTTTGGATCAGAAGCTGCTCGTAATCCATTGGAGTAATGAGTCGAGCCGGTTACGGTTAATTCTTGTCCGTCGCCGAAAATGGGAACCACGCGTTTAAAAACTCGTATCTCGCCTGGAATTTCAATCCGTTCTCGGAGGTGGGCGATAGTTTCGTCGGTCAGGATGATAACCGGAGTAAGATACATTTCGGCTAAATTAAAGGCCTTGATGGTCAGGTCGTAACATTCTTGGGCGTTGGTCGGCGCCAGAACAATTTTCGGCGAATCGCCGTGGCATCCCCAGATGGCCTGCATCAGATCGCCGAAAGCCGGACGCGTCGCCTGACCGGTGCTTGGCCCGGCCCGCTGGACGTTAATGATCACGCAAGGGGTGTCGGTCATAACCGCGTAACCGATATTTTCCTGCATCAATGAGAAGCCCGGACCGGAAGTTGCGGTCATCGATTTGACGCCGGTCTGCGAAGCGCCGATTATCGCGCCTACGGAACTGATCTCATCTTCCATCTGAATAAAAATGCCAATGGACGTTTGCCCGAACTTTTTTACTATGTCCTGCATGATTTCTGATGCTGGCGTGATTGGATAGCCAGCATAAAATTGGCAACCGGCATCAAGAGCTCCTCGAACGCAAGCTCCATTACCAGAAATAAAATAAGGGCCGGGTTCTGATAAGCTTCTTTGAATGCTCCAACCAAGGCCAAATTTGCTAACTTCTCTAGACACTTGGCGGAGTAAGTTGGGCCTGCCCGCATTGCTACGCAAAGCGTTGCAGGCGGGAAACTGGATGGTTCCTTGGCGTTCTTTAGATTGTTCACCAAAGAGGATCGCGCCCTCGGGACAAAGTAATTGACAGAGTCCGCACTTGGAGCAGGCCTCTGCATTTAAAATTTCGCCCCTGGAGCCAAAGACTTTTTTAGGACAAAACTGTTCGCACCAGCCGCATTGTTTGCAGAGCTTTGGATTAATCTCGAGTTTGACCACTTCATTGTTCTCCTTTGTGGTGAGTTTACCGAACAATTTTTTCAGAGTTGTGGTATTTTCAACGAACTTAGTTTGTATCTTTATTTAAAGACTTTTTCCACCGACTTGTCAACCTCGATGTGTGCTTTTTGTTGAGTTTGGTAAAACAAAACCCCCTCCAAAGGGGGGGTTATTTGCTTGTTTTCAGGATTTCTCCAACTCTTCTCGCGTAACGGCCGAAAATTTCCCGACTTTTTTGTTTCAAATCGTTGCTCTCTAAAATTTTAATTGCTTCTTTTGGCTTCTTGCTCAGATCTCCCGGTTCGATTCCATATTCTTTGAATTTTTCAGACACCGCATCGCTAAAATTAAACCAGAGATCGGCTAATTTCTTCTCGGCCGGGCTTAAAGGCAAATTTTCCGTTTTTTTAATATAAGAAAAAAGCATTGCGCCGATCTTCTGCGTTTCGGCCAGCATCCGATAGGACGGGTAATCTCTGAATTCCGGCGCTTTTAACTCTAATCTGAAAAATGTTCCGTTGTTTTTACCGCTACTGGATTTTTTACTTTTTTTCAGATTATATGGGAAAACTTTTAGCCGTCGTATCCGTTTCGTCGAAGTAAAGGCGTAATTCAAAGTGTCGCTTAGTGTTTCAATATTATGGCAATGGCTAATCTTATAAGTTGTTATCGGCCACCCGAGATTAATATGAAGCGGAAACATCCGCTGCGCGGGAATTCGCTTACCCCGACCATCATCGGTTTCTTCCAGCGGCAAAGCGCCCATCGCAACTAATTCCCGGAGCATTTGGGTCTGTATCCAAGAACTATAGCTGAAATCAGGATTAACCTCCCAAACATTAGCGACTGTATATTCTTCATAATTAGGGATACTAAGTTTTCTTAGTATGGCCACTTTGTCTGGCATCAAATCGCTTTTCTTCATCTCAATCTCAATTCCGATGGTCGGTAACGGATTGCCTTCTTGGCTATATTCTTTTTCCATTTCCGACCACCGCTGGCACTTATTAATCTCTTTATTCAATTCTTTTTCGCTTGGTTTCGGATGATTTTTAAAGAAATTAAAAAGATGAAGCTTGATCGCTGGAATGGCCGTTGGTTCAAAATTACGGAGCCGCGTTTTGTCCAAAGCCGCAAAAACTTTTTCGACAATCGCCAAATCGCTCTCGGATATTGGCTGTCGATAGGCCGGATCGCCCCCACCTGTGCCAACAGATATTTCTTTCAATTGCCCCAACATATTCGTCTGCCCCTCGCGTCAGGTTGTCAAAGATTTTCTTTATTTTACCGTATAAATACCGTTTTTGTCAAATGTGTCGCCGGTACATTCAACCTTCAAGTGCAACACTTTGATACAATCCGTGTATGCGCTACAAAC
>PFOG01000061.1 GCA_002792395.1 Candidatus Portnoybacteria bacterium CG_4_10_14_0_2_um_filter_44_20
CCAATCCCGACCGGGGTTTTTCTATTGCTGTGCCAAATATTTTTAAAAATTAAAGAAGCTTCTCCGATTTTCCGCCGTCCGCGCCATCTCCCAATTCCTTTTTAACTTTCTCGAATTCATTTTCAAGGTTCTTTAATTCCGCGCGGCTTTCCCTGATCAGCTGCGCCCCCTCCTTAACCCGCTCAAGCCCCGCCTCAACATCAACCTCCTCCTGCTGATCGAACCAGGCAATGATGCTTTTTAATTTTTTTAACGATTCTTTAAGTGAATTTTTTGCCATAGTTTTTTGTTGCTAATTAATTTTATTGATCTCATTAATAATTGATCTCATTTTACCATCTGAGACCTGGATGTCGATCGAATCGCCGTTTTTCACCTGTCGCACGCTTTTGATCACTCTTCCACCCGCCGAAGCGATGCAATAGCCGAGCCTGAGCTGCCGCCTCGGATCATAAATTTTCAGCCTTTTTTCGGTTTCATCCAGAAAATTGCCCTGGTCCTGAAAATTTCTTGCAAACTTCTCGAACACCAGGCCGAACGAATCATCTAACATCTTAGCCAGGCTTTTAATATTATAGCCAATATCCGCCAGCGCGCTTCTAAGGCGGTGCCTGATCCCGTCGAATTCCTGAAAGATCATCCCGAAATACTTTCTCAAGCTTCCGGCCATTTCTTCAAGCCGGTATTTTTCTACTTGTAATAATTCCTGATATTTATAGAAAATGTCTCTTTCCAGAACGGCCAAACGCTTAACCGCGTCATCCCACGTCCGGTTCAGATAGATCGCCACCGCGGTTGGCGTTGAAACCCCCAGATCGGCAACCAATGAAGCAAGCGGAACATCCTTGTCGTGCCCGATCCCGCAAATAACCGGCATCCGGCAACCGGCTATTTTCCGCACCAGCATCTCATTATTAAACGCCTGCAAACTCTCCAAGCTGCCTCCGCCCCGTATTATAACCAGAACATCAATGTCCTGTTTGTTAAAATAATCAACTGCCGACATCAGACCACTAACCGCGACCTGCCCCTCAACCCGCGAATTAATGAATTTTATCTGATAGCCGTATTTGCCCAGATTGTTCAAAAAATCATGGATCACGGCCCCAGTTTCCGATGTGATCAGCCCGATTTTTCCGGGAAGGGCGGGAACCGCTTTTTTGCGTTCGGGCGCGAACAAGCCCTCTTCCTCCAGCTTCTTCCTCAGCTCCTCATAAGCCTTTTTTAGGGCGCCTTCGCCGACCAGCTCAATAGCCGAAACCTGCATGCTCAGTTTGCCGGTTGGCTTATACACCGCCGGAAATCCGTCGATAATGATCTCCATCCCCGCTTCCAGCTCAATTCCGTATAACGCATAATCTTTGCTCCACATAAAACAGCTTAAAACGCTCTCATCTTCTTTGTCCTTCAGCGAAAAAAATAAATAACTCCCCCTAAGATCAAAACTGCTGACCTCTCCCTGGATTCGCGCGCCGGAAGCCCGGAGATTATTGTTGAGCAGATCAAGAAACCGGCTGACGGTATATAATTTTTCTCCCCTCCCGTCTTCGGGCTCCGGCTCGACATTCCCGCCAACCAACGCCAGGATCTGCGCGCCGTATTTTTCAAACTTCCGCTCCCGGATCCCTTTTATCGCCAACAGGTCGTCTTTTGTTTTTGGCTTGCTCGCCGCTATCTCCTCCAGAGTTGTATTCTGAAAAACACGAAAAAGATCCACGCCTTCCCGGCGCGCCGCCTCGATCCGCCAGTCCTTCAATTTTCGCAACAACTCAAAATCCATAAATTTATTTGAGGAAATTATAATCCCAAACTGTTCAACTCATTGATGGATTGGGTGGCCGAATTTATAATGCCGATAAAAAGATAAATGGTATAGATAATCGAAATTGCCGTTAGGATCGCGGCGATAATCGCGACTCTTTTTGCCTGCGGGTTTCCCCGGCGCAGATATTTAACGACATACCAGAGCCCGAATGGCGGCAGAAAAAGACTGACCGCGTAGGCGGCAACTTGGCCATAAAAAGAAACCGGCAACGCATGGCTTTTAAATTCTTTGCCGCAATGGGGGCAAAAATTGTCGGCCGGCCCAGCCGCCTGCCCACAGGCCGGACAAAATGTTTTTACTGGAAGATCCATATTTAGCTGTTAACTTTCCTCTTTTATTAAGTATAACAGATGCCAACAGATCGACCAAACAAAAATGCCCGGCCGCTGACAAAAACAGAACCTCGCGTTTACAAAATCGTATTTTCTTGATATAAGTTATTTATTACTCAGCAAAAGGAGGAGCAAGTGTTAACAAGAGAAGAAATTTCCAGAGTTCATGAAAAAAAGATTCCCTGCACCAGGGGTGGGAGCGAAGAAATACTGCAAATGGGGCCAATCTTCAATAATTTCATCGTCGCCATGGATTCGCAATCCGCGATGCCGACCGACCAGGAATTGGCCATCCTGGCCTCCTACCAGGAATTCGTGGTAAAAAAATGGTACTTCGACCCCGACCCGGAAAGGATCCTAGCCGCACCCTTTCCGGCCATCGAAGGCTACAACACCGTCATTTTCCTGAAGGGCAATGAGCACCGCCCCAACGGTCCGGAAGGTTGGTGTTTCCGGAGAATGACCTGGGTTACCGGCCCGACCTTCGCCCCGACCTTCGCCACCAGCTTACCCCAGCCCGCCCCATGGACGCTTGTCCAGGTCATAGACTGCGTTGAATATCTGGGCAAGAAGTACTGGGAAGAGTGGAAAAAGGAACATCCGGACATTTTCGCCTAAAGGCGAGCCGGAAAATAACAGCCAAAAAGGGCGCCTCCAAGGGCGCCCATTTTTATTTCCGCTTTATTTCCGCCGCGCCAACGGCTCAATCGGATTTCCCGTTGAGCCGTTGGCGCAAAAAGAGAATAAAAAAGTCCGTTTAAACGGGCTAAGACTTAATACGTTTCAAACCGGCGGAGCCTTCTCTTTTCAAGATATCCGCACAACGCCGCGCCCAAAACATAAATAACGGCGAGCAGAGCGTTATACCAGATGCAGTCACCCGACCAGACCGGGCCGCTGGCCGCGCCGAAGTCCGTTATTATTGCCGCCAGAATCGAGTAAAAAAACGATAAGCCCCCCAACACCCCACAAAAGGCACACGGCGCCTTGAAGCGCTTACCCGACGCCCAGCAAACGGCAATAAAACAGATATTGGCGCCAAAAGTTATCAGCGTGAAAACGAACCACTCCAGATATTGCGCGGAACGGAAAGCAATTCCGAGAAACTCAATCGTTCCCATGCGTTACCTCCAGACGGAAATTTAAAACCAAGGAAAGAAAAACTAAATCTCAGGGAAGCAATAGTTTGAATCTTTTTGGCGCCAGCAGACATAGGCGCATTTGCGGCAATCACGCGCGCCCCGGAAAAAATCCGCGGCAATTTCAAGGGTTTCTATCGCCGCGAGCGGAAGCCCCATCGCCAGCTCGGGCCGCGAGGGGTCGAGGCTTTCCCTAATATTAAAATTCGGCAACGAATGAAGCTCCAAAATAACATCCGCCAAATCTCTTCTTTTGGTCGTTGTCCGGAAAAGCGTTTGAGGGCAATTTTTCGCGATCTGAATCCACCTTCGGACATACTTCTTGCTGTAGAAATCGCCGGTCACATGCACGCGGACAAGAGAGATCTTCCGCCGGAAAATTTCTTTGGTTATCGTTTCGGCAAATTCGTCCGAAAGGGAAAGTTCATATCTTTTATCCAGCGCTCTCCCGATACTTCGTTCAAAGCGCTTATAATTTCCCTTTTTTCCGTAGCAATTCTCTTTGCACCAGGCAGTAGGGCGGCAGGTTTTGGCGATCGGCAGATTAAAAAGATATACGTCTGGCCCCGTCTCCCAATTTCCTTTCGTCAGATAATCCACTTAGCGCACCTCCGCGCTTGCGCGCGTTCTTTAGTTTTCACGGTACTTGAAAACAGGATAGTATATTTCATCCATCCTGTCAAATTGCAGTTTTAAAAATCCTCTTGGGCCGTTGGCAACGAAGGAAAGGAAGGCGTCCTAGAAGCTGAATAATTCTTCGATCGTCGTTTTTAGGGCTTCGGCAACATTATGCGCCAGCATCAAAGAAGGATTATATTTTCCCTGTTCCAAAAAAACTATCGTCTCCCGCCGGACTCCGGCCAGGCGCGCCAATTCTTCCTGGGTCAGGTCATTCTTGGCCCTGAATTCTTTAATGCGGTTCGTCATGTTACTTTTGGCATTCCGCGCTCGGCATCGGAGCGGAAGGACTGCCGTGTTTTATCCACTGCCCATTCTGGCACAGCCAGCTATCTTCTCCGCTAAGAAGCCTGAGCCCGGCAATGATCAAAAACAAGATTAGCAAAGCGCCGACCAAAATATAAACAAACTTCTTTTCCAGAAAAGCGACCTGGTTATAATAGCGGAAAAAGACGGTATATAAAACCATCAGTAGGCAAACCGCGTAGCCCAGCGCCACTGCGATTGTTTCGAAATAGGGGCCATACCCGCGAAACGCCAGAAAAGCAAACATCACAATTATCACGATCCAGCAAAACATAGTAATAGCTAGCCGCGCCGCCTTACCCCCTATCTCATGATCGCGCTCATCGGCAATTACCTCCTTAACCATGCTCCGCAGATAAAACAGTAAAATAACCGCCAAAGCAGTAGCCATAATTGGAACAAAGTAGATTTGCCGGACAGTCGCCCAACCGACCGAGCCGGCCAGAACTATAACGACAAACAGCTGAATGATACGAAAGCGTTTTAAGGTCATTTTTTGTCCGGCACCCCAGATCCGCCACGACCCGGAATAGCTATAGTTAGAATTATTTAACTTCTGTTCCTATGTTATATTTTTCTAACACAGCTGTCAAGCCCCTTATCCCCCGAACCAAAAAACCGCCGGTTTGGCGCTAGCTACCGCCAAAAAGCATTAAATTTTAAGATGATTTTAAACGGCTCAACGGGAAACCCCATTGAGCCATTGGACTAAAAACATAAGAGATAGGATCAGATTTTTTCGTAATAAACGCTCCGGCCAACTTCGCCGACCTGGCAAACCAGCCTTTCTTTTTCCAACTCGTCCAGATAGCGCGTGGCCGTTGCGTCGCTGACCCCCAGCGCTCTCTCAACGTCACTATTGGTTATCCGCCCGATCGGTGCCGTGACGAAGAGCGCCAAAATCTTCTTTTTGTGTTCTTCCTTTGCTTGGGCTTGCCGTTCCGCCAGACTCATTTTATCCTGCCCTGCCCCTCCGAAGCCTTGTGCAAAAGAGGGGGCCGGGCCGAAAGAATCTGCCTCAGCTGTCGCCGCTTCTTTCTCTTTCTCTTTCACGCAAACGCAAGAATCCCTTTTCGCCTGCCGGACGATCAGCCAAATCACCGCCCCGCCCGCGATCGCGCCGAAAATAAAATATAAATATGTGTTCATGGTTTTATAAAATTAACCTCACTCGTTTAATTATACCATAAAAAATCGCCCTGAAACAGCGGGGCAATTTACAGAGCGCGCCTTTAGGCAGTTGTTAATGACATTCTCACATTCTCAAGAATGTTGGAATGTTGTAATAAATTTGACAAGTTTTTGGCCGTAGGGTGAGAGTGAATGCGAAACCACCCGGCCCTGATATTTTTTATCTAAAAGACCCGCCTGAACAAGCCGTCTTGTATGCTCGGAAAGAGTTTTAAAATTACATTTCAGCCGATCGGCCATTTTTTCCAGCGTAATACCGTCGCAATCTTTGACCAATAACAAAATATCAATTCGCCTGTGATTGGCGATCCCTTTGAAGTGGCGCTCGAGTTGCTTGCTAGTTTTTACTTTTCCCATACTTTGATCATACACCAACCCTCTCACATTCTCAAGAATGTTGGAGAGTTTCTATGAACGGAGGGTTTGGCGGGTTTATACTGTTGGTTTCTCTTTTTTGTATTCGAGATAAGAATAGATGAAGGTGCAGGCTGCCGTTAGAAGCGCCGGGCCGACCATGAAAAAAATGGCGTACTGTCCGAAGAATATTCCCGCCAAAGCGACTAGCGCCGAAATTTTAAAAAGCTTCCCGCCGAGTTGGTGGGTCTTGTCCCAAACCATCTCGCTGCTCATGGTCCAGGGCGTGCGGATGCCGATAAACCAGTTCCTTTTGGCATGGCCCGTCATTACTCCGATATAGTAGAAAAGAACGGAAAACGCCGGCACCATCGCGTAGACCATATTAAATCTTCCCCCGAGATTCCAATAAATGGTGAGCAAATGGAGATAAAACAGAAACAACATCGTCAGGACAATAAATCCGTCAAAATATTTTCTGAATTTCTGGACATTTTCCTTCAGGGGGTCGATCTTGGGAATGAAAAGAAAAAGCAGAGCCAAAACCAGGGAAAGAACCGGCATCAGAAACAAACCCCAGATCTTCGGGATATAACCGTCCACCTCTCCCCCGGCGTTCCAGTGCGACGCCACCCGCTCCGGCATTTGGGGAGAAAAATAAAAACTGGCAACAAAAGACAAAACAATCACCAAAAAAATTATTATTGTAGCCTTTTTCATAGATTCACCAAATCATTTTCACTAAATTAATTATATCAGATGAGACCCAAAGGCGAAATCCTCCGAAGCTTTCGGCGAAGGAGGACAAAAAACGCCCCGGCATAGCGAGGAGTTTTTGCAGAGGGTGCGCCTTTCGTTCCCCTTCACGGCCAAGCCGTACATAATCTTTCCTTCAGGCCGATCTGGCACTAACTACACAACGCGTTTTCCAAGAACCTTATTTTATTTTTCTGACACCTTTGAATGGATGGTTTTTGTCATCTTTTTGATCCATAAACTTTCCGTCCTCGCCTCTTTTTACCCAGCGGTTATTGTGAGGATTATAAACCTGATCTCTGTCCCTCACCGCGCCGACACGACCCGGACCCTTTGGCGGATTCTTCGCCATACTACTCACCCCCTCTCTCAATCATTTCTTCGACCTTTTGCCTTGCTTCTTCTAATAATTCTTTAGCCTTTTTACGCGCTTCGTGCGACTGGCGAACCAAATCAGAAATTTTTTGCTGTGTGCTTTGAGGCAAAAGCGGAATAATAATTTTTTTAATCTGTTCCGGCTTCCAATGCGCGATGACTGACCCGCCGGCGTCGCGCTCGGCCTGCATTTGTCCAACGATTGAATTCAAACAAAGCGCCAAATATTCGATTTCAACATCTTTCTTTTTTAAACTTAATCGCAAAATACCGCCAGAAACTATCCCCTCAATGTCTTCTTTTAAAACATACGCTATCCCCGGCGTCGCATCTTTGGTTAGCAAAATTTCCCCCTTTTTCGGCTCATAATCATCTTTTAGTTTTTTATACAAATCTTCATTTAAATATTTCTGCTCGCTATCGCTAACGCCATTTTTAGATAGACTGCTCACGCGTATAAACTGCTTCCCCGCTTCTTGATACGCCTCTGCCCCAGGCTCAATTCCCTTTTTAATTGTTACCAAATTGCCCAACAAAACGCCGTTGCCATGCTTTTTGATATGCTCAACCAATTTTTTATATTTCGGCTGAAAATATTCGGCATCCATCCGATTGACCACTTTTGTCTCTGATAAATTTACAATAGATGACAAGTCGTCTACGCGCTTGAAATTCTCAAGCCCCACCTCCTCCAAAAGAAAATTTTCGGCTTGGGAGCAGGAAGATTCTCCTTGTTTTCTTAATTCTTTTACGCCACCAACGATTCGATCGCAATAATTTAAAATTTTATCATTCGGCTTTGGGATTTTTATAACTTTAACCTCGTGGAGGTCTAAATTATCCCTTGCACCACCACCCTTGAGGCGCTCGATTTGTAATTGACAAATTTTTGTCTCTAGAATTATTGATAGAAAATGAGCTATTTTTTGATTTTGCGGTCTTATTATGGCTATTGCTTGATTAGAATTATATTCGGGGTATTCCTCGGCCACTAATCCTGTTTGTCCGATTGTCGCTCCGACAATGGCTACCAAAACATCGTTTGGATAAATTCTCGATCGCTTCATTCGCCCGTGCACTTTATCAGAAATAAAAACAAGATTTGATAAATTAAGCCCACTTGCAAAAAGATTTTCGCTCCTTAAAAAAGGAGTGCCTTTCGCTATATATTCATCGCCTCGCCAAAGAGGTGTTTCTCCCTTTGTTATATCGATAACACTCAAATCCTGTAGCGTGTAAAACCCGAACTTTTCAATTTTTGTGGAATTTCCTAAATACTCCGGCTGATAATATTCAGCATCCAGCCGCCTCGCACCCTCAAGTTTAGATTTTTGGATTATGGAGAATACCATAAATTTTTACAAAAAACGCCTTCCGTGCTACTCGCAAACTCTAAAAGTTGACTATTGTACATATTAAGTGGCTCTTTAACGAATTGTCCGAACAAAGGATTACTTCCTTGAATATTTAGATTCTGAACCTGATTTATTAAACTATTCGCTCCTTGTGCCCCATATACAGAGTTAAGCAATTGCACCCCTGTTGTAGTGCCTAATTTTTGCAATACAAAGCTCGTATTATCAAAGGCTCTAGACTAGCATGCTCATGGTATAATACCATAAAACATGCTTAAAGACGCCAAA
>PFOG01000117.1 GCA_002792395.1 Candidatus Portnoybacteria bacterium CG_4_10_14_0_2_um_filter_44_20
ATATATTAAAATTAAAATGGCGGCTAAGCTTTTGCACGTTACTCCCCTAACATTGCGAAATTGGGACAAGGCCGGTAAGCTTAGGGCCTACCGCCACCCGATCAACAACTACCGCGTCTACCGCCTAGACCAAATCGAAGAATTTCTGCGGCGGCTTGAAGGCAGCCGAATCAGAAAAACCGTCCGGAAGATAGACGTTTATTAGTTTTACCCGAAAGTTAATCGTTAAAAAGGTTTTTGCTATGTGGCAACAAAGTGTCAATTTCGTTTTAGATCTTCTCTTCCCAAAAATTTGTTTCAGTTGCGGGCAAGAGGGCTTTTATATTTGCTCCGCGTGTTTAGAGAAAATTGAAATAAACAATCATCCTCGCTGTTTCAGCTGTGGCAAACGCAGCCCCGATAACCGAACTTGCCAAGAATGTAAACACAAAACAAATTTGACCGGTGTAATTGCTGCCAGCTCTTGGGACAACCAGATCCTCCGGCAATTAATCTATGAATACAAATATCGATTTATCAAGGACCTTGCGAAACCATTGTCGCAAATAATGATTGCCCGCCTAAAAACCGACTATCTAACTACCTGCGAGACGGATAAGCTTATCTTTACTCCCGTTCCACTTCACCGCCAACGTTTCCAATGGCGCGGCTTCAACCAGGCTGAACTTTTGGCCAAAGAGATAGCTAATCATTTTGAAGCGCCACTAATTCAATTATTAGAACGGTCACGCAATACCCAGCCACAGGCGGAAATCAAAAAACAGAAAGAAAGAAAAGACAATGTCAAAGAGGCGTTTTTACTTAACAAAACCTTTGCGCCACTGGGTGCCAGAAGCGCAATTATAAACAACCTTCCTCTGCTCAAAGAAAAAACTGTTATTATTGTCGACGATATAACCACAACCGGCTCAACACTGGAAGAGTGCGCCACGGCGCTCAAACCTCTCAAGCCAAAAGAAATTTGGGGATTAGTTTTAGCAAGAGGTTAATTATCTCACCAGACGCCAGAACCCTGTACTGAGCTTGTCGAATGTATTGTTCTGGATTGGACGCCCAGCGCAAAATCTTGGATCAAGTTGAAAAACACTTTTTAAAATGCTAAAGTTATTTTACACGGAGAGGTGCCTGAGTGGTTGAAAGGAGCATCCTGCTAAGATGTTGAGCCCTCACGGGCTCCGAGGGTTCGAATCCCTCCCTC
>PFOG01000083.1 GCA_002792395.1 Candidatus Portnoybacteria bacterium CG_4_10_14_0_2_um_filter_44_20
CGATTATAACCCTTTTCCCCTTGCTAATCTTATCTAAGTTTTCTCTCCCCTTGGTTTCAATCTTACTTGCCACAAATTTTTCAAGCATTTCGAGCGCAAGTACTAATCGTTTTGGGGAGCCTTTTCGTTCAGACTGCTCCTTGTAGTTTTCGAAGCTTAAACTCATACTGTTTAAAAACTTAAAAGTTGAAAGATATTATACGCCTTAATCTTTGAGATTCGAGTAGATTTCGTTGACGTCGTCATGTTCGTCCAGTGCTTCCATCAGTCTTTCAATCTTACCTCTGGTTTTTTCCTCTTCAACAATTATTTCGGTCATCGGCACCCAGTCCAAAGAGCTTGATTCGATAGTAATGTTGGCTTGTTTTAGAAGCGTTTTAATTTTTTCCAGATATTCCGGCTTGGTGTTAATCTCCAAAATGTTTTCATCTTGCCATCTCAAGTCTTCGGCTCCAGCGTCAATTGCCGCTAATTCCAGATTTTCTTTATTAAATTTATTCTCTTCTTTATTGACGATTATAATACCCTTTTTCTGAAACAAAAAGCTGACACTGCCGGTTTTGGCGAATTTCCCTCCTTGAGAAGAAAGAAGGTGTTTTATTTCGGAAACAGTGCGGTTTTTGTTGTCGGTTATGCCCTCAACAATCAAAGCAATGCCGCCCGGCCCGTAGGCTTCGTAGGTAACCTCTTCCATTTTAACGCCTTCCAGCGCGCCGGTTCCTTTTTTGATGGCCCGGTCAACATTGTCGCTCGGCATGTTAACCATTTTGGCCTTGTCAATTATCATCCGAAGCTTGTAGTTGGCGTTCGGGTCGCCGCCGCCTTCTCTGGCGGCAACAGAAATCATCCGGGCAAGCTTGGAGAAGACTTTGCCTTTTTTGACATCGGTAATGCCCTTTTTATGCTTGATTTGTGACCATTTAGAGTGTCCGGACATAAAAGTCTGGCTGTCATTCCCGCCCCGCAATAAATACGGGGTAAACTCCGGCGGGAATCTATAACCCGTTTAATTTACTGGATTCCCGCTTTTCGCCCTTCGGGTGACCACCCGTAGGTGTGGTGCGGGAATGATAAAATAGAATCTAACATAAGTTCGTTGCGTTTAGATTATACCAAGCCCAAAAAAGAAAAGCGAGCAGTTGTATAATGCCACCCTATTCTGGACTCTTGCGGCATGTTAAGAATAATTGGTTGCTTTGC
>PFOG01000180.1 GCA_002792395.1 Candidatus Portnoybacteria bacterium CG_4_10_14_0_2_um_filter_44_20
GGAATATCCGATCCCAGCAGTCTTTGATATGGTGTTTTGGGTTTGTCATAGACACGATGAATCTTGCCGCCAACGCGTTCCTTTAAAACCAGTTTAATGACCGGCTGGAAGAAGTTTTTGTACAGCCTCCATTCATTGCGATAAAGATCATTCAGCAAATCCCTTTCTTTAAGGGTGTCATATCTTGAATATCCGACCAGCCTCCTGACATGCGTATGGTTTTTCTGTTCAATCAAGCAATTGTCATTTTTCTTGTAAGGCCTTGATCTCGAAAAATCTAAACCGCTGTCCTTTGAATATTTAAATAAGTGAGCATTGATGAATTCCGTTCCGCCATCTGAATGTATTTCCTGCCAGGAAAACGGGCACCTCGCTCTTGCGTTATCAATCCCGTTTTTAGTATTTTCCTGTCCTTTGCCCATTACGGCTTCTTGTTCCGTCCAACCCGAATATATATCTGTCGCATTCAGAGTATTCACAAATTCGCCGGAAGCCGAGGCGCCGCAGTGCTCCACCAAGTCAATTTGCATATTGCCGAGCGCGCTTCTGTCTTGCTCTTCAAACACTTTGACCGGTATCTGCCGATAGAGCAGAGGATGGATTTTGCGCTGGTATTTTCTCCTTATTCGTTCAATCTCTTTCTGATGTTTTAATTTCCTGTCGATAGTGGCCGAACCCATCTTCTTTAGCTTTAAAGCAACCTCACCAGAGCAGATCAGCTCATTCTGCAGCCTCAATCTGTCTGTTTCGTCTCTGAGCGATGTTTCCAGTCTTTGCCCGCACGAATAATCGAATATCTGCCACATTCTGACCAGAGCCGGCTTGATCGAATTGTCATAATACTGCTTGCGTTTCTTTTTTTCAGAAACAATCTTGTCTAAATTACTTTTGGGTTTTAATTTATCCATCAGGTACTTCCTATTGAGCTTGGTTCGTTTTTCCGCTTCGTCGAGCAGCCCGCCCCGTTTCTTCCTTGACTTTGTCTTTAAATATTCCGTCCTTAACTCAATAAGATACTGGTTTCTCGATTGCATATCCATAGTTGTAAAATGAAGTTAATTATTTAACGATTTACTTCATTTTACCGCATAATATTTCGGTCAGAAATTAGATGATTTAACCGAGACCCGTATAGTCAGATTTTAGATGATTTAATACGTAGCTTTGTCTTTTTTTATGAAATATGGTAGAATGAAATTGAATGGTCGCAGGCGTTGAGGCTTCAAAATGGC
>PFOG01000192.1 GCA_002792395.1 Candidatus Portnoybacteria bacterium CG_4_10_14_0_2_um_filter_44_20
CACAATTAAGCGAAGCTTGCGTGAGCGTCCCGCTCACAATTAAGCGAAGCTTGCGTGAGCGTCCCGCTCACAATAAGTAAAATATTTTAGCTAGTTTTGACTTTTAGTTTTCTGGTCTTGGCCTTTTCAACTTTAGGCAGGCGGATGGTTAAAATGCCGTTTTTTAAAGCGGCATCTGCTTTGTCGGCCTCAATATCAACCGGTAGGATGACTGAACGAGAAAAGGCGCCCCAGTAGCACTCTTGATAGTAGTATTCTTCGGTTCTGACCTCTTCGTCTTTTTTTCTGGCGCCCCTAATGGTTACCATGTCGTTGGAGATGGCGATATCGAGGTCATCGGCGCTTACTCCGGCGATGGTCGATTTGATAACAATATCCGAAGGAGTTTGGTAGACATCAATCGTCAGCTGTCCCTCCGATTCTGGCAACCATTCTTCTGCTCCTTCGCGCGCCGGAACTTTTTTGGCTTTTCTATTTTTGGCTATCGCGTTGTTTTCGGCAACGGTTTGCTCAGTTTCCTTTTCATCGGGGTCGTCAAAAAGCAATTCTTCTTTTGGGCTCTTTTCTATCCCGGGGCCTATTTCTACTTCTGTTTCCGGCTCATCAACGCCGGTGAGTTTTTGAAAGAAAGATGGTTTAGGCATCAAAATATGCTAATTTGCTAATTATTGCTAATCTGCGAATCGCGAATAACCCCCTCTTTTTGTCATTCGTAATTAGCTGATTGGCAACTCATTCGCATTTTGGCATCGTTTTTAAACGTTCGTTAATTTTTGGAACGAACCCCTCGTTTTTATTGCTGAGTGGCGTCTTTTTTCTTCGCGGGAGTAGCCAGCCTGTAATTGGCTCATTCTGTTTTGCAGACGGAAAGCTTATTTTTTAAATATCGAAAACCAAAAGATACAAACAGAGCCATGGCAACCAAAAGAGGAATGATCAGTAATGTTGTGAACGGGAACGAGTCCTTTAGGTTCACGATGTAATTATAACTCCCGTGAAAAACTATGGCAAGCACCAGGCCTTTGGCAATTAGCCGGGTCCTTTTTTGGGTTTCAAGCAGAGATTTGGCCCAAAAATAGCCTACTATTCCTGAAGCGAGGGCGTGAAGGAAGGTGGCTCCGACGAAGCGCAAACTAATGGTATTTATGGCGGCGCCGAGAGGCAATAAGGGGAATTGCAAGACGACCAACAGATTTTCGGCTGCCGCGAATCCAAGTCCGCCAGTTATTAAATATATCATTGCGTCGGGGGGTTCATCAAAATCCGGGTCTTTTGATACTTCCTCCTTTACTATTCGATATTTAAGATATTCTTCTACCAGCGGGGCAAAAAATACCAGCCCGATTAAGGCTCTCCAACCGTCAGTATATTGATTTAAAAAAGACGATCCGTTCGTTAGGGCGCTAAGCATCGATTGCGGCCCCATTGGTTTAGTCAGCCAAAGCAGGAAAAGCTCGGCAACCGCGGCCATGGGGGCGATGAGCATCCCCCAGAGGAAGATTTTTACGATCCGATGCTGTGGTTCGGGGTGCGGATCTTTCTTTAAATAAAATAAGAGCCAGATTAAGCTGGGCAGAAAGCCGAGAGCGATATAGAAGAGATACGAAAGTATCATGTATTATGTATCATGTATGAATCTCCCCCGTGGTACTGCGGGGTATCTTGTTTTTGGAAACAATAAAGCGGGGAGTAAAAACGCATAATACTTCATACATTATACGTTATTAAGCGTAGCTTGCGTGAGCGTTCCGCTCACAATACCGAATGTTGGTTTGGCCATTCTGCCACTATCAATATTTTTTCTTTTACTAAATTTTTCTCCACCAACTCTTGCCAAATCGTCTCTGTTATAAATGGCATAAAAGGATGGAGTAATTTTAAAATCGTAGTCAGGGCGTAGACCAAGATCATTTTAACATCTTTTGTGTTTTTTGTCTTGGAATGCTCAATATATTTATCCGCGAAGTCGTGCCAGACGAAATCATAAATGACGTGCGCTGCCTCGCCAAAATTATATTTCTGAAGATTGTCGGTGGTGTCTTTTATTGTTTCGCCAAGTTTTTTTATTAAAGCGAGGCTCTCTTCGTCGGCGCCGTCAAGATCGGGTTCGTTGTTGGCCAAAATATTGCCTTCGGTTTTTGTTGAAACAAATCGTGCGATGTTCCAAAGTTTGTTGGCGAATTTTTTGCCCATCATTAGAACGTTTTCATTAAAGTGGATGTCTTGGCCGCCGAAAGTCTGATAGATTAAGCCGAAACGGGTGGCGTCCGCCCCGTATTTTTCTATAAGCTCCAAAGGGTCGATGCCGGTGCCCAGAGACTTACTCATTCGTTTTCCTTCTTTGTTTAGAACGGTAGCGTGGATTATAACCGTTTTGAACGGAGCTTGGTCCATGAATTCTAAGCCGGAAAAAATCATTCTGGAGATCCAGAGGTGAAGTATGTCTCGGGCGGAAGTGATGACTGTTGCGGAGTAGAAATTTTTTAAGTCTTTCGTTTCTTGCGGCCAGCCTAAGGCGGCGAATGGCCAGAGAGCGGAAGAAAACCAGGTGTCGAAAGTGTCTTCGCAGTTTTCTATTGGAATCTGGTGTCCCCACCAAATTTGTCGCGAGACGCACCAGTCGCGGACGTTTCTTAGCCAATCGAGCGATATAGCTTTCCAGCGTTCCGGCTCATAGGTTATCTCTCCATTTTCTATTGCCTTAATGGCTTTTTCCGCCAGTGGTTTCATTTTGAGAAACCACTGTTTTGATGGTAGTGGTTCTATTGTTGAGTTGCAGCGGTAGCATTTAGCAACATTGTGGATGAATTCTTCTTCTTTTTCTATCAGGCCTAATTCTTTTAATTTGCCGACGACTTTGGCTCTGGCCTCAGAAATCTTCAGGCCATCGAATTCTTCGTTGACGTTGATGATTTTTCCGACCTCATTGATAATTTTCAGAATAGGCAAATTATTCTTGAAAGCGATCTCGTTGTCGGCCAAGTCGTGCGCTGGAGTAACCTTAACCGCGCCGGTGCCGAATTCTATCTCGATTAAAGGATCAGCGACAATAGGAATTTCTCTGTTAACCAAAGGTAGAATAACGGTTTGGCCGACTAAAGCTTTATACCTTTCGTCTTTGGGATTAACCGCTATTGCTGTGTCTCCAAGCATGGTTTCTGGCCTCGTTGTCGCGACAGTTATGAATTTCGAATTTCGAATTTCGCTGGCGCCTACGCCGAACTTGTTCCATTTCGAATTTTTCGCAATCGGGTATTTTATATACCAAAGTTTTGATTTCTCTTCGGCGTATTCCAATTCCAGGTCTGAAAGGGCGGTTTGGTCTTTAATGCACCAATTTACAACTCGTTCGCCCTGGTAGATCAGCCCTTTTTTCTGATAGTGCTCAAAGGCGGTTCTCACGGCTTCCTGATATTCTTTGTCCATGGTAAATCTGGTTCTTGACCAGTCTAGCGAGCAGCCGAGTTTTTTGAGCTGGTCTAAAATGATGTTTCCATATTTTTCTCTCCATTCCCAGATCTTTTTTAAGAATTCCTCCTTGCCCAGATCGTGGCGCGATAAACCTTGTTTTTTCAGTTCTTTTTCAACTGCGTTCTGGGTGGCGATGCCGGCGTGGTCGGTGCCGGGTAGCCAGAGCGTCTTATATCCGCGCATGCGATGGAAGCGGATTAAGGTGTCCGAAATAGTGTTTTCCAGAGCATGTCCCATATGAAGCGAGCCGGTAATGTTGGGCGGGGCGATTAGGATAGTGTATGTTTTACCATTACCTTTTGGTAAGTTATCCGGATTAAAATAGCCCGACTGCTCCCAAAGCCGGTAAATTTTTTCCTCAACTTCTTTCGGGTCGTAGGGCTTTCCCCGAGGTATATCCGAAATATTATTTTTGGGTTCGTCGGGATCGTTTGTCATCTGATTTTCTTGCTTTTTATGTGGTAATCTTAACACGATAAAATAATTTTTCCAACTCGTTATCTGTTCTTGTTAGCATGTTTCAGGGTAGTATAATAGTGGTAGATTATTAAAAAATATTGATCAAACATGCTTCATCCTTTTGGCGGAACTTTTAAACAATTTGAGGCTCCAGTGGAAAATGTAATTGAGAGCGATGTAATGGGCAGGATCAAGTCGGGCCTCGTTGAATTAGAGCATGGCGGCCTTGAGCCGACAGCTGTTCCGGCCACGAAATTCCATCTTTACAATTTTCTCAAGCAGCATCCAACAGCCAGCGAAGAGGATTTTTCTAAGGAGGTAGATAGGTGCCGGCGCTATTCCGAAGAGGAGAAAGAATATAGCCGCGAAGGAAATCCCCTGCCGACTATTGGCATAGAAGTAGAGGTGCCGGAAAAATATTTATCCGAAGATAAAGTGGCGGTTTTGAACGAATTGGGCATTCCCAATTATCAGGAAAGCCGAACATATTCAAACGCGTTATGGGAAGTAAATCCCAATTTTACTTATAGTCCCTGGGTGCAGGGCCGGATACTTCAGGAATTAGCTGTTATGGGCGCATTACCCATGGAAGATTTCGGTGCTGGAACCAAGAAGATTAGTTCAGAGGAGCTGTTGTCGCTGCATATTAATTTGGGTTTGCCGGGGGAGTTATTGACTAATCCGCGTGTTTCCCAAGCTGAGTTTTATGTTTTAAGCGATGTAATGAATTACGCTTTTACGTCAGAAAATCGGCTGGCGAACAGAAAAACAAATACGTCTTTGATTCGTAAAAGCAAAAATACCAAGGTTAGCAAAAAGAGCGGAAAGATGTCGTTGGCTGACCACGATTCTTTTGCTCTGAGGCTAGAGTTGCGTGCTTCGGAATTCCGTGATTACCCGAGCTATCGTATGCTGGCTGAGGTTCAACGATTAGCCGCCATCCTTATCTCGTTCATGAAAGTCGAAAACAAATTGCCCACTACCGAGACAGAAAAGAAATTGGCCGAAGTCTGGCCGGATTTTAGTAATGAGGCGCGGCAAGAATTTGAGAAACACGGGTTGTTTTCGGACGTGATTGATAAAAACCCGGCTCAAGGCATCGACATTCTAAAAAGTACTGACCTAAGGCAAAAAAGCCGGCAAATATTTTCCCGGTATGCCAGAAGGGTTGGGGAGATTATCGGCAAATAATTTTTTTTGGTCTTTACAGAAAACCGTCCGTATTCCGCGGACGGTTTTCTGTGATTGCAGCCCCAAGGGGAATCGAACCCCTGTTGTCACATTGAAAGCGTGATGTCCTAACCACTAGACGATGGGGCCAGAGTAGGTATCAAGTATTATGTATTAAGTATAAAGTATAAATTGGGAATTTGTCACTACATATTACTAAAAAGATTGAAAAAAGGCAATAAAAATGTTATTTTCAGAATTAGGAATTAAGATTTAAGAATAAAAATTTTTTCGTAAATCATAATTCATAATTCATAAATCGTAAATCAATGAAAATTTTAGCCATCGAAACATCTTGCGACGATACTGGCGTTGCGTTACTGAAAATTGAAGGAGGCAGAGTGAAAATTCTGTCTGATTTTGTTTCTTCGCAGGTTAAAATTCACGCGCCTTATGGCGGCGTGGTGCCGAATTTAGCCGTCAGGGCGCATTATAAAAATTTACCGATTTTATTGGAAGCGACATTAAATAAATCCAAAATAAATTTTGGCATCCAGCCGAAAAAGATTGATTTGATTGCTGTAACAAATGGGCCTGGGCTTGAGCCGTGTTTATGGGCGGGAGTTAACACGGCGCGGGTTTTGGCGAAAGTCATGAACAAGCCGATTGTTGGGGTTAATCATCTTGAGGGGCACATAGCCGCCAATTTTTTAGATTCCCAGTTCCCAGTTCCCAGTTCCCAGTTCCCGATTATTTGTTTAATAGTTTCTGGCGGGCATACGCAATTAGTTTTGCTTCGGGGTATGGGCAAATACAAAGTTATCGGGCAAACGCGGGACGACGCGGCCGGCGAAGCGTTTGACAAGGTGGCAAAATTGCTTGGTTTGGGGTATCCGGGTGGCCCCGAAATCGCGCTTAACGCGCAAAATGGCACCCCAGACGCGTTTAAATTACCGAGGCCGATGATTAACGGTTTTGATTCCGATTTTAGTTTTTCTGGGCTTAAAACAGCGGTTCTATACTTAGCAAAAAAGTTGTCCGCAAATTCTAAACATCTTAACGAAGGGATCGTGGCCGACGTCTGCGCTTCTTTTCAGCAGGCGGTAGTTGATGTTTTGGTGAGTAAGACGATAGGGGCCGCTAAAGAATATGGGGCCAAAACCGTGATGCTTTCAGGTGGGGTAGCCGCAAATAAAGAATTGCGCAAACAAATGGCATGTGCCGTGAAAGTTCGGGTTCCTAATTCCCAGTTTCTGGTTCCCACCTCCCGTTACTGTACTGATAACGCGGCGATGATCGGTTTGGCGGGCTATTGGAAGTACGCGCGACGCGGAGGGGATAAAATAGAAAA
>PFOG01000218.1 GCA_002792395.1 Candidatus Portnoybacteria bacterium CG_4_10_14_0_2_um_filter_44_20
TAGCTTGTGTGAGCGTTCCGCTCACAATTAAGCATAGCTTGTGTGAGCGTTCCGCTCACAATTAAGCATAGCTTGTGTGAGCGTTCCGCTCACAATAGTTCTTTGTGATTTTATTGTTTGAGGAGGGGTTATGATCGAGGGCGTGAAAAATATTATTTTTGATTACTCGGGAACTTTGCGCGACGATCTCGATTGGACGTTCGCGATTACAATGAGGGTTTTTGAGAAGCTTGGACGTAAGCCGATTTCGTTGGAAGAATACAGGAATCAGATGTGTCTCCCATACATGAATTTCTACGTCAAATATTTTCCCAATGTCGGGCAGAAAAGAATTGACTCCCCTTTTTTGAGAGCATGGATGAAATCGGCCAGCCGGCCCCGCGACTCTATCGCGGTGTTCGCGAGACTTTGGAATTGCTGGCGGGACGGTCCATCAACATGACAATTCTTAGCTCTTGTTTTCATTACGAGCTCTTGAGAGAACTTAAGACGTTCGATCTGAAAAAATATTTTTTAAGAGTTTTTGGCAGCGTTCACGATAAAGTGGCAAAGATTCCCGATGTTGTTAGGTGGTTAAATTTTGATGTTGGCAGGACGATTGTCATAGGAGACATGGCGCATGATATTGATGCCGGAAGGTCGATTGGCGCTAAAACTGTTGCTTTAACGTGGGGATATTACCTACGGGAGCGGCTGGAAAGAGAAGCCTCGCCGGATTACATTATCGATTCGCTGCCAGAAATTTTGCTGTTGTAGCAAAATTTGTTATTATCAGGAGGTCGTCTATGGCCCCCTTTTTTATTTAATATAGTAAAAGGCCCACATGTTGCCATGTGAGCCGGGTGTCGTGGTGGCCAGGCGGCCACCTCCTCGGGTGTTTTCTGCCGTTTTGTTCGGCATTGCGGTTACTATATACTAATAGTATTATTTTGTCAAGTTTTTTTGGGAAAATAGGAGAAGTACTAAAATCGTACAATATGCCGAGAACGGTTCTCCCGAGGAGAACCGTTCTCGATAAATTAGAATTTAAGAATTCGGACGAGAATCAAAATAACCAAAAACCTGATTAAACAAATCGAATCCGAAGCGAAAAAATATTTTGAGAAAGCCAGCGGGTGCCACGATTGGACGCACGTTGAACGAGTGCGGAATTTGGCGTTGAAAATCGGCCGCAAAGAAAAGGCGGATTTGGGAATTTTAGAGATTGCCGCTTTGCTGCATGATATTTGCAAAAGCGA
>PFOG01000016.1 GCA_002792395.1 Candidatus Portnoybacteria bacterium CG_4_10_14_0_2_um_filter_44_20
AAGAACGCAAGAGAGCCCACCTCCAGGAAAAACTTATGCAAGAAAAGGGAGAGCGCGAGCTGGCCGAACGGAAGCTGGCCGAAGAAATGGAAAGACAAGAACAGTTAAAAAAACAACTCCAGGAAACCACCGCAGTGTCGCCACCGCCCGGCCCCCAACCAGCGCAATACCAGATGGCGCCGAGCCACGAAGAAGATACTGTTTTTTTCCTTAAAAAACGAGGCCTTAATTTTCCTTCCGCTAAAACCGTGGAACTGATCGGAGCCATTTTTTTCATCGTTCTTATCTCTTCCGGTTTGGTTTATTGGCTTGGCTGGAAGAGACTTCATCCCTCCACGCCCTCCGTCGAGCAGCCTTCCACACAAAGCGGACAAGTCTTACCAGCCGCTCTTTTTTCAGTAAACGAAACACTTTCAGTTTCCCTCCAAATAGGCCAGAAAAAGATGTTGTTTCAAGAGCTGGAAAAAATTTCGGAAAGAAACCAGGCTCCGGGAACATTTGCCCGCATTCTGGTCAAATTTGTCAGCGAAGACGGAACTCAAAACTACGCATCGCTAGGAGACCTTATTGACTCTCTTCAAACCGCCTTCCCTTCGGAAATTCTCAACAGTCTGGATAAAAATAATTACATGCTCTTCCTTTACGCCCAAAGAAACCTACCGTCATCGCCTTTCGCAATAAGCTTGGGGAAAAACAAACTCGGGCTCATCGTTACCATGGCCAAAAAAGAAAATATGGCCCAAAAATTCCTTTCCTGGGAAAAAACGATGCCTCAAGACCTCGACGCGCTTTTTTTGGGCAAGAAAATCTCTTTCCCGACACAATATCAATTTTCGGATATTCCTTATCGCGAAATGCTTATTCGCACCTTTGATATGCCCGATCAATTTTCCAGCCTCAACTACACTTTCTCCGACAACAAAATCATTATTACCACCTCGCTTGAAACGACCGAGACGCTAATTGACAAACTTACACCCCAAAGATAAAATACCAAAGAAAGACGTACGATAAAAAGAAAAACAATCTATGGAAAAATCAAACGCAAACTATAAACTTCGTTTCAAAAAACTTCTGGAAAAACAGAAGGTCGACATTGAGAAGCAGCTGGCCGCTTTTACAAAAAAAGATACTAATCTCAAAGGAGATTATGATACGCAATTCCCCGATTTTGGCACCCCTCAAAATTCAGATGAATTAGCTCAAGAAGTTTCTCTTTATGAAAATCGGCTACCCGTCGAGTTCACCCTGGAAAGCAAACTTCAAGAGATTGGAACTGCTCTGGAGAAAATAGAAAAAGGAAAATATGGCGTTTGTGAAAAGTGCGGCAAAGCCATTGATCCGAAACGCCTAGAAACCAAACCGGAAGCAAAATATTGTGTTAAGTGCAAGACAAAAACCAGTTAAAGGCTCAAGCGCTGAAACTTGAAACAAAAAATGATAAATTTCTAATTCACCTAATTCACCTAATTTCTAATAAAATTCCAAATAACAAATTTCTAATTTTCGAATTTTGGCATTTTATTAGGTGAATTACCACCCTTCGGGTGGTCGCCCGTAGGGTGAGACATTAGATGAATTTGGAATTATTCTATTTTACCCCGTGCCTGCAAAAGTTTTCTCCGCCGCTTTAGTCGGCTTAGACTCTCAACCCATTGAAGTAGAAGTAGACCTGACGCCAGGTCTACATTGTTTTTCTATCGTCGGATTGCCAGACGCCGCAGTCAACGAAGCCAAAGAAAGGGTTTCTTCGGCTATCAAAAACAGTGGCGGTTCGCCCCCGCACCACACCAACCGGCGGGTAATCGTTAATCTGGCGCCAGCCGATCTCAAAAAGGAAGGCTCGCTGTACGACCTGCCGATTGCTGTCGGTTATCTTTTGGCCTCCAACCAATTGCGGCTCAAAAACATCAATTTGGACAAAACCATTTTCGTTGGTGAATTGTCGCTTGAAGGAAACGTCCGCCAAATCAACGGCGCCCTGCCAATCGCTTTGATGGCCAAAAAGTCTGGCTTTAAAACCGTTTTTTTGCCGCGGCAAAACGCTGCCGAAGCGGCCTTAATCGAAGACGTCAAGATAATCCCGACAAATTCCCTCGAAGCTCTGATAAAACACCTTGAAGGCGAAGAGGTGATTTTTCCCCAGCCACTAACCGACATTCAAGACTTTTCTGACCATTTCGATCATCCTTTTGATATGGCTTATATACAGGGCCAAGAACACGCCAAGCGCGCCTTGGAAATTGCTGCCGCCGGCGGCCACAACATTCTTTTTTCCGGCCCGCCCGGCTCCGGTAAAACTCTTTTAGCCCGCGCCCTCCCCTCTATTCTGCCACCAATGACTTTCGACGAATCGCTCGAAGTAACAAAAATTTTCAGTATTGGCGGCTATCTGCCCAAAGACAAACCACTAATTATCCATCGACCCTTCCGCAACCCTCATCATACCGCTTCTTCAGCATCCCTCGTCGGCGGCGGAACCAATCCGCGGCCCGGCGAAATCACGCTGGCTCACCGCGGAGTCTTGTTTCTGGATGAATTTCCTGAATTCGGCCGTCAAGTGCTTGAGGCGCTCCGGCAGCCTCTGGAAGATGGCGTCATTTCCGTCACTCGCGTAGCCAAAACATTAATATTCCCCGCCCGTTTCATGTTGGTTGCGGCGATGAACCCGTGCCCCTGCGGCAAACTGACCGATCCAGACCGCGAATGCCAATGCTCGCCATCCCAAGTCCAGAAATACAAACGGAGAATCTCCGGTCCCCTTTTAGATAGAATTGACCTGCACATTGAAGTGCCGCCGGTCAAATATGACAAACTTTCCTCGGAAAAAGTAGCCGAGGAAAGCGCCAGCGTCAGAGAAAGAGTAAAAACAGCCAGAGACAATCAACTTCAAAGATTCTCAGACCTACCCATCAAGACTAACAGCGAAATGGGAACTAAAGAAATCAAAAAGTTCTGCCAAGTCGACGAACAAACCAAAGAATTATTGAGAAACGCCGCCCAGCAACTCCATCTTTCCGCCCGCTCTTTTTATCGTATCTTAAAATTAGCCCGCACCATTGCTGATTTGGCCAGCGACGAAGCCATCAAAACCCAACATGTGGCTGAGGCCTTGCAATACCGGCCGAAAGAGGATTTTTAATTATTTCTCCACAAAACAAAATCCGCCTTCGGGCGGTTTTATTGGTATCAAATTGTGTGTTTCTGAATTAGGGCTCCCCTGGAGGTGCGTTAGCTTTTAAAATTTCCCTTTGGCACTCCAGGCTGTTGGCCAGAAAAAGCGTTTCGCCGACAGCGGCATAACCAATAAAAAGATTGTTGCCTTTTTGGTCTTTGCGGGTGGCGTATTCCACGGGGGCCAAGCCCGTAGTTGTCTGAAATTGTGCGACATACTTATCGGGCAGGATGCTTTCGGGGAAGAAAATATTTTTCAAATCAGAAAAGATGGTTGGCTCCCATTTTTCGAGACTCGGGTCAATGCCTTCGCTGGAATAATAGACCTTTTTGTAATATTCCATATCGCTGCCTCGTTTCAGGTTTAAAATCAGTCCTCTATCTATGGCATTGGGACCTCGGTAGCAGAAGACCGCGCGGTAATCGTCTTGATCGAGATATTGATAGATGGCCGTATTAATTTTGATGCCGAGGCCATTAAGAAAATCGCGAAGAGGAAGAGGCCGGTTATTAATCGTTCGAAAGGAAACTTCCCGATAAGATTCTTTACGGCTTTGCGCGTCTTGATAAGCTCTTTGATAGGCATCAGGGACAACCTCTGTTTCCCCCACAATAACGGCTTTCGGCAAAGAAATTTCAACCCGAAATCCCTTTTCAGCCATCTGCCTCTCAAGTTGTTTTTCCAACCGCGCACCCTCTTTTTGCGCATCCGGATCCAACTCCAGATTGCGCGCCTGTTCTCCAACAGATGCCCCCTCCGCTTTCCTTGAAGAAAACAAGGGGGAAAGCATTGCCAGGGCAACAAAAATTGCTCCCAGTTTTTTAAGAGAAGGTTCCTTTTTAAGCTCCTGGGCAACTCCTTGTTTGATGGCCGTTTCTTGTCCCTCCTTATTCGCGCCCTCCCGCCGCGCGCTTTTTAGAAACTCAAACATTCTTTTGTGAAATTTTTGTTAAATCTCATTCATAAATTTTTCCATTTCTGCGATGTTTTCTTCTTTGGCAAGCATTAAAAAATTATGTATCTTTTCTTGCGTTTCGTCAAGACCGATTTCGCCTTTCTCCAATTTTTCGGCTAATTTAAAAGAAAAACTTTTAGAAAGCTCTTCTAATTGATTCTTGTTAATTTCATGGATGTTATTCGCGTCGCCTTTCTTTCTCATTATCTAAAGTTACTCATTAGACCTGTTATCTAAAGTTAAGGCTCCCCGGCGGGGGCGTTAGCTTTTAAAATTTCCCCTTGGCACTCCAGACTATTGGCCAGGTAAAGCGCTTCGTCGGCGGCAACACAGTAACCGACAAAAAGGGTCTTGCCTTGCTGATCCTTAAGAGTGGCATATTCCACGGGGGCCAGCCCCGGGGTTGTTTGGAATCGTGCGGCATATTGGCTGGGTAAACTATTATCGGGGAAAAAGATATTTTTCAGATCGGAAAACATGGTTGGCTCCCATTGCTTAAGTGATGGTTCAATGCCTTCACTGCCATAATAAAGCTTTTCATAATACGCCATAGTACTGCCGGGCTTCAAGCGCAAGATCAATCCTCTATCTACCGTATTCGCGTCACGATAGCAAAAGACGGCGCGGTAATTGGATTGATCAAGATATTGATAGACGGCGGGGTTGATTGTAATATCAAGGCCGTCAAGAAAATCACGAAGAGGAAGAAAGGTGTAAATGGTCGCCCGAAAAGAAACTTCCTTATAGGATTCTTTGTTCTGTTGGACTTTCTGATAAGCATTGAGGTAAGTATCTAGAACTTGGTTGCCAGGGGCTGCCGACGGCTGGCTGACAGGCAAGGTGGGAGATGAAGAGGGTGGCATCGTGGAATTTGGGGGGAGGGCAGTTCCAGTGCCTAATTGCTGGTTGCTGGGCCAGACAACCTCGGTTTCCGCCGAAGGCGATTCCCGATAGCCCGCCAAATTAGAATCGGCGCCGGACGGCGTTCCGGCCTGATTAACGGACTGGTTGGCTATCGAGGTTGAAGGCGTCTCTTTCACCCCATAATAATATACGGCTCCGCCCAACCCCCCGGCCCCTAAAATTATTAAGATAATTAAAATGGCGTTAGATGTGCTAAAGTTTTTTGTATCCACAAGAAATAATTACTGCTTATTATTAATATAAATATTAAACTTGTGCGGCTAATATGGGCGCGACTAATATGGGGCCCTCAAAACACCCTGTGTTTTACCCGCATATTGAAACCAGCCCTCGACGGATATTATTCTCAGATTAGCCCCTACGCCCGCATTATGCGCGACGAAACCAAGCCCTGCTTTGTTCTCAAAATATATACCGGCATGGTATAGCCGTACCAGCTGACCGTTATATTCAACCACGCCCATATAGGAAATCAAAGCATCGCCGGGTTTTAAGCCCAACCCCGAAATCATCTCTCCGTTCACGCTTTGATATGATGCAATACCTTCGTAGTACGGGCCATTCACCATATCCGAAAAACTAAAAGAATTGTTGGGAGTGCCGGTGTTTAAACTCCACTTGCCCCACTCATACTTTACAAGCCCCTTACAATCTGTGACCAAGGTGCCATCTGGACTCAAGTAATATTCCCCCGCTTTATATATTACTTTGTCCTTCATCGCCATAAGGTCGTCCCTAATCTTTTGCGCCATCTGTTCCTTTGTGAGTTGAGTGGCGCCAGAAGGGACCTGCCCAAAAAGAGTCGGGCAACCGCAGGTTCTTCCATCCCAAAGCCAAGACAAACGTCCAGCTACCTTGGGATGTTCAACTAATGGTATGCAGCACTCTACCCAACCGCACCAACAAGCGCATTGCCTGCAACTGCTTGCGAAGAAAGTGCCGCCGGGAGTGTTGGCGCCGTAACCACCGCAACCGGTTCCCGCCGGAATATAGACACAGGCCTGAATTACCAATGGGCAAACGATCAATAACAGAATAAAGGGGCTGATCAAAAAATATTTTTTCTTGAAATCCATCTTTTTAATTAAAAATATAATTTTTACTTTATCTTAACACAAAGACCGCTTGATGTCCCCTGTACTTATTCCAAGAATCACATCGCGGACTACGGCGGTAATGACTGGCCACAAAACCAATATTAACGACGTAACAACAGTCTGTATTTTCTTATAGCCAATCATTTTAAAAATTCTTCTTACATTTCGACAGTTTAATTCTAACAAAAGTAGCGCTTTATATCTACAATAGTTATCCACCGATAAATCTCCCCAAACAAAAACTGCCCCTTCAAGCAGCTTTGATTTTTTCTAAATTTTCTACAGATCCGGATCATCCGGATGGGCATCAAGTATTCTTTTCAAACACTCCTGGCTGTTGGCTAGATAA
>PFOG01000026.1 GCA_002792395.1 Candidatus Portnoybacteria bacterium CG_4_10_14_0_2_um_filter_44_20
ACTCCAAAATCTCAACCCCGTTTTCGCTAAACCCCTTAAGCAAAACCCGATTGCGCGGATAATTTAAATTATAATCGCCGAAATAGCAAATTTTCATAAAAAAATAATGCGAAAATTACTTTCTTTTTCTCTTTCTTGTGTTTTTATACTTCTGAATGGCTCCAAGCGTGGAAAACCAAACTTTGCCGCGTTTGGTTGCATCTAATTCTCCCCGGCGTGACAATAAACTTAAATAGTCTAACGAATAAGAGGTTTTCGCGGCTAATTGTGAAAGGGATACAAAACTTTCCTCTTTTCCCATGGCGCTCAAAAATAGATCGAGCGACTTTTCAACGAATTGCGCCATCAAATTAATGAAAGGATAAAAATCACCCTTGTCGGCTTTAGCCAACGCGTTGTAATACCGTTTCCGATCGTTGGCCAGCACGATAACAAAAGGATAGCCCCCCCGCATCAATATCAAATTCATCAAAAGCCGGGCCGTACGGCCATTGCCATCATAAAAAGGATGAATGACAACGAACCGATAGTGAGCCAAGGCGGCCAGCTCAATTAAATGAAGTTTTTCTGAATTTCTACTTATCCACTCCAATAAATCATCCATTAGCCGCGGCACCTTTAAATAATTGGGTGGTAGGAACGGAACCCCGAGAATCCGCACCTGTCCCCGGCGATAAATTCCGGCAGTTTCTTTTTCGATATTCTTCATGATCAAACCATGAATGGCTAAAATGTCTTCTTCTTTGATCCTATGCTTTTTTATTATTTTTTCCAGAAAAAGAATGGCATCGCGGTGATTAGTCGCCTCAAAATGTTCACGCATAGACTTGCCGGCAATTGTTAAACCCTCCTCCAGGATCAAGCGCGTTTCTTTTAACGTCAAGGTGTTACCCTCAATAGCATTGGAATTATAAGTCCCCTCGACTATCATTTGCTCGCGCAATTTCAAAAGCACCGGCTTTGGCAACGGCCGGTTTTTGTCCAGAAACGCTTTTTTTTCTTCCAGACGCGATAAAATTTTTGATTTTAAATACCTAGCCATAGCGTTGAACGTTAATATCGGATAGCACAATTATACATCTATCCGATATTACATGCAAGGGGCTCCATTTTCGCTAAATCCCTTAAGCAAAACTCGGTTGCGCGGATAATTTAAATTATAATCGCCGAAATAACAGATGATCATAATTTATAATTTATTTAATTTATTGCTTTACGCATTCAAGGAAAATATTGCACCAGAACTGAAACCTTTTTATAAAAATGTTTTCTTTTCTAAAACCAGCAGTCTCACACAAAGAAATTAAATCGTTTTCATTAAAATAATACTTGTGCTCCTTAATATGTTCGGGAGATACTATCCCCAAACCAAAGGACAAAAACTCCAGGATTGGCTTGGCCACCGGAGAAGGAGTTGTTATTAAAATCTTTCCGCCGGAACGCAAGATGCGAAAACATTCACACATGATTTTTCCCGGATTAGGCAGATGCTCAATGGCCGCCAACAACGTCACGCAATCAAAAACACCAGATTCCTCCGGAATTTCCTCATCAAGGTCAATGTCTTTAAATAAAATATTATTTTCTTTTTTATTTTCTATTTTTCTATCCAGCCCAACCCCTCCACCTATCTTGCTCGAAATCCTAAACAAAAGAGTTCCCCCGCCACAGCACACATCACAAACCATCCCATTTTGAGGAATTTTTTTGATGACTTTTCTGATTCGCAATTCGCGAAGAAGGGGCTCTAAAAATGGTTCCATAAATTAATCTTGCCTGATTTCTTCTTTTAAAACCGGGTGCTCAAACACAGATATGGGAACACCCTCAATGTCTTCAATTGGTTTCAAAAATTTATCATAGTATGCCTGATCAAAGGCATGCTTACACACCGCGCTATA
>PFOG01000145.1 GCA_002792395.1 Candidatus Portnoybacteria bacterium CG_4_10_14_0_2_um_filter_44_20
GTTCTCCTAAGGAGAACGGTTCTCCAAAAATTAATTCCAGTTACGTAAATCCTGATTCTATCCAAAATAAAAACGCCCCGCGGTAATTACGGAGCACCATTTTTCGCCTAATTACCTCTTTCCGCCAATCTCTTAAAAACTTTGAAAAAACTCTTTTGGGAATTATCGATCACTTCATTTTCGTTGGCAATAACGATTTTCTTCTCGAGATACAAAATATTCCGAAGCGTTTCAATGAGCATAAAAACTCCGCCCATATCAAATTTTAAACCGCCACTCGTTTCGTCATACTAAATATGGATCTCTTCCGCCACCAGAATCGCCCTGAAGTTCGTTTTGCAAATATTGAATCCGCCGGCCGGGTCGTCTTGGGGCGTATCCCTCAACGGCCAATGAACTTTCTTGGGCAATCCGCCGGTTTTTTTATGCTCGTTTTCAAGAGCCCTAACGTATTTTTTTATCTTTTTTTCTGTCGTGCCTGGCATGCTTTTAACCGGGCATATCAGAAAAATCCGGATGCATTCTTTCAAATCATTACCTCCCTTTAACTCCTAGAGAACCGTTCTCCCCGAGGAGAACGGTTCTCGGCCGGATTAAAAACGCGTCCTCCGCCTTTGCCTTTGCTTTTGCGCTTTTAGCAAAAATGAACTACTTTACTTCGTATGTCAGACTTACGTCCACGGCTACTTCGTTTTGCCCAACCTGCACATCCGACACCGGCGCCGATTTGGTCAAACCGCCGCCGCCAAGACCCTCATAATATAAAGAAGATGAATCCGACGCATCGCTCTCATTAAAACCGACTAACCTGCCCAAATTTATGCCCAGTGACTGCGCCATAGTCCCCGCTTTCTCTTTGGCATTGGCAATCGCTTTCTGCGTCGCCTCTTCCTTTACTTTCTCAGGATCATCAATGGTGAAACTTCGAGAGCCGATTTGATTCGCTCCGGCAGTGGCAGCCGCGTCTAGAATCTCGCTGGATTTATCCAAATCCCTGATCTTGACCGCCAACGTTTGAAGCACCTCGTAGCCAGTGATAGAACTCTTTCCCGAAGTATATTGGTATTTAGGATTAATGTTATAAACGGTTGTTTTTAAGTCGTCCTCGCTAATCCCCGCCTTCTTCATCGCCTGCACAATTTTATTCATTTTTTGATTATTTTCCGACACGGCATCGG
>PFOG01000202.1 GCA_002792395.1 Candidatus Portnoybacteria bacterium CG_4_10_14_0_2_um_filter_44_20
GATGGCGACTGTAAGAAAACAAATCAGAACCAAAACCACCGGAAGGCGGGAGAATATTCGATTATTTTTGAGAAAAAAATTCAAAAGAAAGGCGTCATCCTGAGCGATAGCGAAAGATCTCAGTGCGTAGAAATGGTTTAAATATGAAGCCCTTGGTTTCCCCCGCAGTACTGCGGGGAGGAGATTCTTCACTGCGTTCAGAATGACAAAAGGACGTGAAACGTGTAAGTCGTGATATCTAAAATCCAAAAGGATTTGTTGTTTCTTGCTCTTGCCGCTGTCGTCGTTCTTCTTGAAGCTGCAATAAATATTGTTGGCAGGTTGTAACGGCGGCTTGCGCCTCTGTTCCTTTTTGCTGGAGCGCTGATTGCTGTTGATAAATCGAGGACTCCGGATTACTCAGTTCCGATTGAAGATTCGCGGCCTGTTCAACCACTCTTAAGTTCATATTTTGAGTGTCGAGATTCAAGTTTTGGGTTTGAGTCGGGTCAACCAGCGAGCCGAGGTTGGCCGAAGATGAATTGGTAGTTTTCTGGGCGGCGGCTATCATGGCATTCCAAGCCGTTTCTACTCTGTTTTCCGCCGCCGGAATCGCAGCCGCGCCGCCAGCACCCGTTAAGGACGCGTTGGCGCTGTAAACTGCTTGATAGTCTTCGGCTGCCGCAATATAGTTTTCGGTAGTTGAGATAGCAGCGCTGACATCGGCAATAAGTTGTTGAGTTTCTCTTACGTCTTTGTCTGGATCGGAAATCTCCGGATTAACCTGCGAAATTTGAACACTGATGCTCTCGCCTATGTCGGTGGTAGCAATGGTATTGGTGAAAGTGATATCGCCGACACCGATAGCCGTTACTTTGATGGTTTCGACGGTGGCGCCGTTGGTTGTCTGGCTGCTAAGAATTTGTTTGGAAGCCCAAGTCGGCAGGGTGCAAGGCGATTCTTTGGCGACATCAACCAAGGCGGTTAAAATGTTTTGTTGCAGTTGCTTCATTTGGGCTAGGATGTCGCGCTGTCTGGTGAGTTGCGGCATTAATTCGTTTTCCAGATTCTCTTTAAGCAGTCTTTGCTGCATCAATAATTGTCTGGCCATCGGGAGCACTTCAAGCGTTGAGTTGGCAGTTATATCTGACGGCCAATTTGATTCGTTAACTAAATCTGGCCCATTGCTTAGTTGCGAGTAGTAATAAGTGTCGTCCGCAGTGGCGCTAACGCCAGTAAGACTTCCTAGTCCCATATTAATCATCTTGTTTATGAGAGAAGTGAACAAGGAACTCATGAAGGGGGCTAAGTTGATACCGAATAGTTCAAGATGGGGAGTCATGGCGGCAATTTGTTGTTGGACCAGCTGCCGGCCGGAATCCGTTGTTTGAGAAATTTCATGTTGCAGAACAGAGGGAGGAGTAATAATTTGATTGTTGGTGCAGGTAGCTTGCAAGTCGCCACCGCTAAGATCGCCCGGACTTTTTCCGTTGACCGTCGTCACCTCCCCGCTAATCAGATTTTCAACTCGCCACTGTTTGCAGTCTTTTGCGCCGATAAATCCGCCGCCGCTTATTGCTTCATCTTCGGCAGCCCGGCGAGCCTTTTCTTCGTCGGCCAAAGTTTTATCGAGAGTTTCAAGATAGCTTCCATAAAAATTTCCGCTTGGCTGAATTTGTTGTAACCAAGTATCCCATTGGTTGTTTGATGATTGCACTGGGCAACTAATTTGTTGAGCAAAGTTTGGTTGAGCGCTGAAAGCTTGTTTAATGGCCGCGTCATACGACTGGCACATTAATCCCTGGCCCAAATAGTTATCGAGAGTGGGATTTAATCCGTTTTTCAGGGCCGCGCCCTCAAGATACTGATTCCAGTTGGTGACGAACATTACCTGTTGCCCACCGTTAATCCATTTGATAATGTCATTGCTGACCGTAGCCAGAAGCTTATACAAGAGTTGAGTTATCGCCCATCTCGCCGCTTCGCGGAGGATTTTTTTGGCCTGACCCCACATGTCGATTGCAGAGCTGGTTGCGGAAGACGCGGAGGTAACTTTTTGCAGAAGCTTATCAGCCGCTTGCCAGGCGCCGTCAATCGCTTTCCATGCGGATTGAATAGATTGGAGAAGAGGATTACTGGTGATTACCCCTAGTTTTATTTGCGCCTTCGCCTCCTGTGTCGGCAAAAGCGCGTAGGCAAAAACAAGATTGATTAAAAATATAAAAACCACTAAAATAGCGAAAATCCTTTGGTATTTAGAGGGAGTCAAAGACGAATACATTGTCAAAAATTATTCTAATTAACCTAATTGTTCTAATTATTCTAAATAAATCCTAAAACCCAACGGCTACCTAGATTTTGTTATTTTTATTTCTTATCTTTCGGACTATTGCGTTGAAAATTAAATTCAGTTCAGTTGCTTCTTTCCAAAGCTTTCTGGCCTCTTCTTTCAATTCGGGAGCGGCAATGGCAACCATTCTTAGCCAATGTTTAGTCTCTCTCGATTCTTTTTTACAGATTCCAATTTTATGAATAAAGTCTTTTCCGGATTCCGCATCGTCAGCCTCGCAAAAGTTCGCGCCCACGCTGGTCCCGGCTGCCACCAGCTGAGGTATTATTCTTTTTGTGGTTGCGTTTTCAGGAATTTTCTTGGCGAATTTTATGATATTTTCTCCAAACTTTGCCGTCCTTTCTTCTAAATCGTATTTGGGATTTCTGTCGTTGGCCATTGGGATTTCTTTAGGTCAATTAGATTAATTAGAATAATTAGAGATTTTATTGCCCTATCAGCTTCCCTGCGTCTTCCATCATCTTCTGCGCCCCGGCAATTATTTGGTTGTATTGCAACAGGACTAAGTAGCTTTTTAGGGGATCTTCGTTAGCGGTTTCGAGGGCTTCGAAGATATTAGCGCTGCCTAAAAGCAGGGTTAAGTTCTGCTTGTGGATTTCTTTCCAGGTCGACGGCACGGGGATTTGTTTGATTTCTTGATACTCTTTGTGATAGGTGTCGATATATTTGTCGAGAAGAGAGAAGTCGCCGCTCTGAATTGCTTCAAAAGCGATTTTTATGTCCGGGCCGGAAATGTCTTGTGAGGTTTGCGGGGGAAAAATGGGATATTTATCAAAGACGCCGGAAACCTTACCTGAATAATTTCTTATTGCCTCGAGGCTTGTGTCGTCGGAAATAATTATATCGGTGTCTTGTAGGGTGGGAATCAGCCGCAGTTGCGGCGATTTGACCAAGGCCTCGGCCAACGCGTTGTTGAGGACATTGTCGGTTTGCGGATCTGAGTTGTCAGTTCCCGACCCGTCGTCCTGAGAATTGAAGCTATCATCGGCTATCCTGTTAAGACCCATATTTTTTATGTTACCGGTCATTGCTTTTGCCAACTCTTCCGTTAGGTTCGTTTTGAGCGATCCGGGATTTGGTCTTGGATTTAGGGCGGTATCGGCCAGTTTGTCGTTGGGCGCTGGTTTCGAAGGGTCATAGCCCGACGTCACCTCTTCTCCGTCGAGATAACCATCACCATCGGTGTCGGGATTAAAAGGGTCGGTGCGGTAGATTTCCGTTTCTTGCCAATCGGTTAAACCGTCGTGGTCGGAGTCTTTATTTTTTGAATCCCGGCTGGAGCTACCGCCGGTAAAAAAATTAATCAGTTGCTGTGAGACGTCGGCCGAACTTTTTTTCGATTGCAAAACCAAAAATCCGCCGATTAAAATACCGGACAGAAGAATGGAGGCGGCGATGACAAAATTAATTTTTTTGTGGCTCATTTTTTATTGATTGTCGTCGGAAGCAGTTGATTAAAATTTCAATAACCAAGCCAGAAGCGCTCCGGAAAATAACCAATAACCAAATCAGAATACCGAACAAATATCCAAATCTGAATATCCAAGCAATTAATTAAATATTAGGAATTTTTTCGGGATTCGGGCTTGTGAATTGGCCCTTTGGTTCGCGTGAGGATTATGTAAATTCGGTCCAACGGGAGAAATAATTGTGACAAATTCGCCCGATTACTTAGATTATACTATATTTTCAACAATCAATACAGTTAAAATCCGCCAGTTATCCACAGTTAGTTCTTCGGCTCGTTGGGTGGGTTTTAGCTGAACCTTTTCAAGAAAGTTCTCTATTTTTTGCCGAGAGATTTTTAATTCTGTGGATAAGTTATTAGCTAGTTGTTTTCTTGGGTGTGAGAAGCCGGCGTGGACAATTTTAAAAAAGTGGTCGCGGAAAGTGTTTTTGTATTTTTTTTCTAATTGTGAGATTGGGAAAGCGAGGGGACTCGGCGTTATTTTAATAATTGCCGAATCGACTTCTGGTTGTGGCCAGAAAGATTCTCTCGAAACATAGGAGATGATTTTCGGCGCGGCATAAAATTGAACAGAGACGGAAAGCAGAGACATGCGCGGCGGACTTGCCCGCCTAAATTTTTGTCCTGCAAAAATTTTGGCGGGTGAAGCGCAGATTCTTTGGGCCACTTCTTTTTGGATCATCAGGGTCATTGACTGCGGCGGATTATCTGATTCTAATAATTTACGAATAAGCGGCGAGGTTAAGTAGTAGGGAATGTTAGCGATTACTTTATAATGGCCAATACCTAAACCAGAATCCCGAAAAAAATCCCAAGCCCCAATGTCTAATTTTTGGGGATTGATTGTTGGGTATTTTTTCTGGATTCGGACTTGGTCATTGGGAATTAGTTTCAGGATGTCGCCTTGTGTGATTTCCACGTTTTCAATTTTATTCTCAGCTAAAATCTTTTTAAGAGCCTCGACCATCCTTTTGTCTTTTTCAACGGCAATAACTTTTTTTACGCGCCGGGCCAGTTCAATAGTCAGAATTCCTAATCCTGGCCCGATTTCTAGTACGATATCGTTTGCCGATAAATCAGAAGCTCCGATAATTTTGTAAAGAACCTTTTGACTGATCAAAAAGTTCTGCCCTAGTTTTTTTGAGGGACGGAAATGATATTTTTGGAGAAATTTTGATTGTGTGTTTCGTTTCTCGCGCATGCGATTAATCTAACTAATGCTTAGCTAAGAATTATTCTAATCGATTAAGAATAACCCGCCTTTTGGCTTAGGATTTATTTAGAATAATTAGAGCAATTAAAAACAATTAGAATAATTTTCATGAATAATCTTCGGGCGGAGTTTCACAAAACTCCTGCCCACTTAGGTATTTATCGGAAGAATGGCGCACTAACACTATATTTTCCGATATTTCCGATAAAAAGCGCGAAGGCGGATTTGTTATCAGCGAGCCAAAAAACAACCTCTTTTCGGCAAAGGATAGATAAAGCAGATTTTTAGCCCGCGTCATGCCGACATAACATAGGCGGCGTTCTTCCTCCGTCTGAGTTTTGTCTAGCAAGCTTTTGCTGTGGGGGAAAATTCCTTCTTCGCACCCGACAACGAAGACCGCGGAAAACTCCAAACCCTTGGCACAATGGATGGTCATTAAATTAACCAGATTTTTTTCTGTTTCCACTTCGTCAGAATTTTGAAGGAGCGCCGCTTCTTCCAAAAAAGCGCCTAACCCGTCGGGCGGAGGGAGGGCGTCAAATTTTTGAGTTACAGAAAAAATTTCTTCGATGTTCTCCAGGCGCGCCTCTCCATTTTCCTGCCCGAGAATATAGTCTTCATATTTTGTTTTTTCAATGATTAATTTAAGAAGTCCGGTTAGGGGCAGGGCTTTGTTTTCTTGGCGCAGTTCGTCGAGAAGATTGTTAAAGTTTTCCCAGGCTTGAAGTTTTTTTAAGATCGGCCTTTGGTTGGCGGTTGGCGGTTGGCGCAAGCCGCGCGGCGGCACATTGATAATTCTTTCCAGAGAGAGTAGGTCATTGGGATTGTGGATAATTCTTAGGTAGGCTAGTAGGTCTTTGATCTCTTTTCGGTCGTAGAACTTGGTTGCGCCGACAACTTTGTAGGGTAGGCCGACTCGCAAAAAAGCTTCTTCGACGGCGCGTGATTGAGCGTTGGTCCGATAAAGAACCGCAAAGTCGGAAAGCCTGAGTTTAAATTCGGCAATAAGTTTCCTTATTTCGCTAACAATAAATTTCCCTTCGTCTTTTTCGTTCAGGGCTTCGTAAAGCACGATTGGCGCGCCGGTTGGGTTATTGGTCCAGAGGTTTTTATCTTTTCTTTCGAGATTTTTGCTGATGACTTGGGCGGCGGCGGCCAGAATATTTTGCGTGGAACGATAATTTTCTTCCAGGACAATGACTCTGCAGTCAGGGTGTTCGTGTTCGAAGTTCAGAATGTTTCTGAAGTCGGCGCCGCGCCATTTGTAGATGGACTGATCGAAATCTCCGACGACGAAAATGTTTTTATGCTTTTCGCTTAGTAGGCTGATGAGAGCGTACTGGGCAAAATTTGTGTCTTGGTATTCGTCAACTAGAATATATTGCCAGCGTTTTTGGTATTTTTCCAGGACCGAAGGAGTGTTTTTAAGCAGCAAAACAACTTGCATTAGGAGGTCGTCAAAATCAAAGGCGTTGTTGTTTTTTAGTTTGTCTTGATATACCATGTATATCCTAGCCGTTGTTTCTTCGTAGTAGCTGGTTGCCTGTGCGGCGTATTCTTTCGGCTCTGAGAGGTTATTCTTTGCTGAAGAGATGGTCTCTTGAATTGAGCGGGGCTTGA
>PFOG01000020.1 GCA_002792395.1 Candidatus Portnoybacteria bacterium CG_4_10_14_0_2_um_filter_44_20
GAAGCGCCTGCTCTACCGACTGAACTACGCTGGCAAATTTGGGAGGGCAAGCGTGAGCGTCCCGCTCACAATTAGAGAGTTTGTCGAAACAAAAGGCAACCCTGCTATTTATGATTACCAAAAGCTCAAAATTAGTGCTCGACACTTTAGGGAGAGAATGAAAACTTATGCCCGAAGAAGGTAAATATATATATTGTGTAATCAGAGAAAACAAAGATCAAAAATTTGGCTCAATTGGCATAAATAATCGAGAGGTAGGCCTTATTCGTTACAAAGATATAGCGGCAGCAGTCAGTCCGACTCCGGTTATCAATTTTGATAGGTTTTCAAAAGAAAACCTTACCCAATATGCCGCTACTCATCAGAAAGTAAATGAGTTTTTGATGAAAGATTACGATGTTGTTCCGATGGCCTTTGGACTAATTGCTCAAAATCAGGATGATGTCCTCGGGATTTTAGAAAAAGCTTATTTACAATTTAACATGGCCTTGCAGAAAATTGCTGGAAAAGGAGAATTCGCAGTTCAAATATTTTGGGAGGAAAAGAAATTCCTTGAAGAGTTGGCGCATAATAATCCAGAAATCCAGAAGTTAAAACAAGAATCCCAGTCTTTGGTTACGGGGATAATTGCAAAATTAAAATTAGGGAAGTTGATTTTTGAGGCCTTAGAAAATAAACGCAAAGAATATTTGAGGGATGTTGAAAATTCCTTAAAAGAATGTTCTTTAGGGTCTCGGTCGGGGAAACTTCTTGACGAAACAATGATCGGAAACATTTCTTTTCTTGTTGAAAAGAAAGCTGAAAGCGAATTTGATAAAAAAATGCAAGAACTGGGAAAGAAGTACGGAGAAAAATTAAGATTTAAATATATAGGTCCAATGCCTTCCTACAGTTTTGTAAACATTAATCTTAAAATGGGGAATTTTGAAGTAGTAAATGAGGCAAGAAAACTTCTGGGTTTGAATGAAGAAGCTTCCCTCGAGGGAATTAAAAAGGCTTATTATAGGCTTTCTCAAGAGTACCATCCGGATAAGGTTCGGGGTAAAGAAGAAGAGATGAAAAAAATAATCCAAGCTCGCGCTGTTTTAGCAAATTATTGCCAGAGTTGCGCTGAATTTTTGGGAAAAGTTGAGGATCAAAAATATTCTTTTAAAAAAGAAGATGTCGAAAATTCATTAATCATTAAGGGGGGGTGTTAGATAACGATATGTTATTATATCATAATTTATAATATGCCAAGCACGATTAAACAAACTAAAGAGGCGATTTTGAAGCACGGAGGCGGGGCGTCCAAACATCGGATCGCGAGGGAACTCAAAATAAGTTTGGACTACGCGGGTCTTATTTTAGACGAGTTGAGGAGAAAGAGGGAAATCGCTTTTTCCAACGGCTTTTATGTATTAACCCCGTTAGGGGCAGGACGCGGAAGTCGTCCGCAACTTCTAACGAGGTTGGCATCTATCGAGAAAGATGTTACCCGAGACAAAGAGCAAGAAAAGCAAGCTGTTCTTCCGAAGAGGTTGAAAAAAGCAAAAAAGCCCAAAACATCTAAACGCGCCTCGAAGCCACTAAGCAGTATTTTGGGAATCAGCGAATCGTTGGCGCTGACCTTGGAGAAGGCGGGCTATAACACAATAGAATCCCTCGCCGGGGCGCCGATAAGTAAATTGATGGCTGCGGCAAAACTCGAACTCCACACCTCGGCT